>NZ_JPIK01000016.1 GCF_000717475.1 Desulfonatronum thiodismutans | reverse complement strand
CTCAAATTTTGCCTTGGCCATGTGATATCCCCCTACTTCCGCTTGGAAATGATTTCTTCGGCGATTTGCGCCGGAACTCGCTCGTAATGGTCAAACTGCATGCTGTAACTGGCCCGCCCCTGAGTCATGGACCGCAGTTGCGTCGCATAACCGAACATGGAACTCAACGGAACGTGGGCACGAATGATCTGCGTTCCGTGTCGGGACTCCAGATTGGTGATCTTCCCTCTGCGCCCATTGACGTCGCCCATGACGTCGCCGAGATAATCCTCCGGCGTCAGCACTTCCACGGACATCACCGGTTCCAGGAGGACCGGCTTGCTTTTGCGGCAGGCCTCCTTAAAGCACATCGAACCAGCGATGAAAAAGGCTTGCTCCGATGAGTCCACCTCGTGGAAGGACCCGAACACCAACTTCACCGAGATATCCACCACCGGGAACCCCGCCAACACCCCGGAACTCATGGCGTCCTTGACGCCCTTTTCCACGGCCGGAATGTATTCCTTGGGAATGACGCCGCCGACGATGGAATTGGTAAAGGCAAATCCACCGCCCGGCTCCTGGGGTTCGACTTCCATGACGGTGTGGGCGTACTGGCCGCGACCACCGCTTTGTTTGACGTACCGCGTTTCCTGCTTCGTCGGGACGGTGATGGTTTCCCGGTACGCCACCTGGGGCTGACCGACGTTGGCGTTCACTCCGAATTCTCGGGTCAAACGGTCGACGATGATTTCCAGATGTAGTTCTCCCATCCCGGCGATCAAGGTCTGGTTGGTCTCTTCATTGGTCTTGACCCTGAAGGAAGGATCTTCCTTGGCCAACTTGGCCAAGGACTGGCTCAGTGCATCGCGGTCGGCCTTGGTCTTGGGCTCAATGGCTACCTCGATGACCGGCTCGGGGAAATCCATGGACTCCAGCATGATCAACCTCTCCGGAGCACAAAGCGTATCTCCCGTCGAGGCGTGCTTCAGGCCTACGGCGGCGACGATGTCCCCGGCGTAGGCTTCCTTGATTTCCTCGCGTTTGTTGGCATGCATCTTCAGCAGACGACCGATGCGCTCCTTTTTCCCGCTGGTGATGTTGACCACGGTCATCCCGCTTTCGATCTTCCCTGAGTAGATGCGCAGAAACGCCAAGTGGCCGACATAAGGATCATTAGCCAGCTTGAAGGTCAAGGCGCTCAGTGGCAAGTCGTCGTTGCAGGGGCTGGTCATCTCCTCGCCGGTATCGGGGTTGACCCCCTTCATGTCCGCAACGTCTACCGGACTCGGGAAGAACGACACGACGGAATCCAGCAACGGCTGCACCCCTTTGTTCTTGAATGCCGAACCGCACAGCACCGGACAAATCTTCATGGATATGGTAGCAGCGCGCACGGCGTTCATCACGGATTCCGGTTCCAGCTCTTCGCCGCCCAGATATTTCTCAAGAAGTTCCTCGTCTTCCTCAGCCACGGCTTCCAGCATGAGCTGACGCCAGGAATCAAACTCTTCCCGATACTCTTCGGGAATATCGACATAGGCGTACTCTTTGACGACCACGGAACCGTCGTCAAAAAACAGGGCCTTGCCTTGAATAAGGTCGATGATGCCCTTGAAATTTTCTTCGGCTCCGATGGGAATCTGCAAGGGAACAGGCTTCGCTTTAAGCCGATCTTTGATCATCTCCACGACACGGAAAAAGTCCGCGCCGGTCCGATCCATTTTATTCACGAAGGCCAAGCGCGGTACCTTGTAGCGGTCAGCCTGTCGCCAGACGGTTTCGGACTGAGGCTCCACCCCGCCCACAGCGCAAAATACGGCTACGGCTCCGTCCAGAACCCGCAGGGAGCGTTCCACTTCCACCGTGAAGTCCACGTGGCCGGGAGTATCGATGATGTTGATCCGGTGATCCTTCCAGATGCAGGTCGTGGCGGCGGATGTGATGGTGATCCCCCGCTCCTGCTCCTGGACCATCCAGTCCATGACAGCTTGCCCGTCATGAACCTCTCCGATCTTGTGCGAAACCCCGGTATAAAAAAGGATCCGTTCGGTGGTCGTCGTCTTTCCGGCGTCAATATGGGCCATGATGCCGATATTGCGCTGCCGCTCTATTGGTACGGTTCTTGGCACGAGTAAATCCTTATTTTACCAGCGAAAATGCGCAAAGGCCTTGTTCGCGTCAGCCATCTTATGCGTGTCTTCACGCTTTTTCACGGCTCCACCACGATTGTTGTAGGCATCCAGGAGCTCCGCGCCCAGACGCTGCACCATGCCTTTCTCCCCACGATTCCGGGAGTAATTGATCAGCCACCGAATGGCCAACGAAGTTTGCCGACCGGAAGCGACCTCAATCGGTACCTGATAAGTCGCGCCGCCCACGCGCCGAGACTTAACCTCGACCTGGGGGCGGACGTTGTCCACGGCCTGCTCGAATGACTTCAAAGCCGGCTCCTGAGTTTTCTCGGAGAGAAAGTCCAGGGCTTGAAAGAAGATGCCTTCGACTACGCTTTTCTTGCCACCATACATCAACCGATTGATGAACCTGGTGACTAACTGGCTGCCGTACACCGGGTCAGGCAGAATGACTCGCTTCGGGATGGGTCCTTTTCTTGGCATGTTTCTCTGATCCTTTTACGATTTTGGTCGCTTCGCCCCGTACTTGGAGCGGCTTTGGCGGCGGTCCTGCACCCCGGAGGTATCCAGACTGCCGCGCACGATGTGGTAACGCACGCCGGGCAGGTCCTTGACGCGACCACCGCGAATCATGACCACGGAGTGCTCTTGAAGATTATGACCTTCTCCGGGAATATAGGATGTCACTTCGATCCCGTTGGTCAACCGGACACGGGCAACCTTTCGCAATGCCGAGTTCGGCTTCTTCGGGGTGGTCGTATAAACCCGAACGCAGACGCCGCGACGTTGCGGACAGCTCTGCAGGGCCGGGGTCTTTTTCCGCTTTTCGATTTTCTTTCGCTCATTGCGAATCAACTGACTGATCGTGGGCATACATGCGTCTCCAGATTGAACGTCAAAAGAGGGGATGTTTATTATTTCAAGCTCTGCTTGTCAACCCTTGTTTCAAACTCCGATCCAAGGTCCGACATCGTGCGCGCTTTCGGGCGTAAAAAAGTGGAAACCGGTCGTCCGGTTTCCACTTCCCGCGGACAATCACGAAACCAGGTCGTGATTATGTCCGAGGCATGTGCCTGATGGTGGTCAGTATTCGTCCACCAACAGATGGTCCTGCTCCAGATCCTCCAGAAAGGAATCTTCTCGCTCCGGTTGTTCCGGGACGATGATGTCGCAATCCGTGTAGCGACGATAGCCCGTACCGGCCGGAACGAGTCGTCCGACGATCACGTTCTCCTTGAGTCCCAGCAGATAGTCCTCCTTGCCGCGCAGGGAAGATTCGGTCAGGACCTTGGTTGTTTCCTGGAACGACGCCGCGGAGATGAACGAGTCCGTGTTCAAGGAAGCCTGGGTGATGCCCAGTACCAGCGGCTCGGCCACCGCCGGCTGCAGTCCGTTTTCCAGACATCGCAGGTTTTCGTGCATGAAGCGATGCTTGTCCACCTGCTCGCCTAGAAGAAACGTTGTCTCTCCCGGCTCGATGACCTGAACTTTTTTCAGCATCTGTCGAACGATCACTTCAATGTGCTTGTCGTTGATCTGCACCCCTTGGTGCCGATACACGTCCTGGACCTCTTCCACGAGATACTTGGCCAACTGTTTCTCGCCCTTGATCTTCAGGATGTCGTGCAACTCCGGATAGCCTTCGGTGAGCAGCTCGCCGGCTTCGACCAGGTCGCCCTCCTGCACCGTGATGTGCTTGCCCTTGGGCACCAGGTACTCCTTCGCCTCACCGGTGTCCGGGGTGACGATCAGCTTACGCTTGCCCTTGGCGTCCGGCCCGAAGGAGACGAGACCGTCGATTTCCGAAACCACTCCCAGTTCCTTGGGCTTGCGGACCTCGAACAGTTCGGCCACGCGGGGAAGACCGCCGACGATGTCGCGGGTCTTGGAGGTCTCCCGCGGCTTCCGGGCGATGATGTCTCCGGGACGGACCTGGTCGCCGTCCTGGACCATGAGCACCGCGCCCACGGGCAATTGGAACATGGCCGGGGAATTAGTCCCCGGACGAATCACCTGGGTGCCCTGATCGTCATGGATGGCAATGGCCGGGCGATAATTGGTCGTCCGGTACTCGATAATGGTCTTGGTGGTCCGCAGAGTGGTTTCATCCATCTTGTCCTGGAAAGTCCGCCCCTCGATGATATCCGTAAACCGGACCGAACCTTCCACGTCCACGACAAAGGGTTCGTTGAAAGGGTCCCACTCCACCAGCAATTTGCCTTTTTCCACTTCCTGCTGATCCTGGACGAACAGCTTCGCGCCCAGGGGCAAGGTATACTTTTCCCGCTCCCGGCCTTGATCATCCACGATGCTCAACTGACCGCTCTTGTTGATGATCAGGGCATGGCCTTCGGAGTTCTCCACGGTCTTGACCCGGGAGAGAATCACCCGACCGACAAAGTGGGCCGTGATGGAGGACTGCTCGATTTCCTTGGACGCGGTACCGCCGATGTGGAAAGTGCGCATGGTCAGCTGGGTACCCGGCTCGCCGATGGACTGGGCCGCGATGATTCCCACGGCCTCGCCCACGTTGACCAGACGGCCCGTGGCCAAATCCTGGCCATAGCAGGACGCGCAGACCCCGTGAGGGCTTTTGCAGGTCACCACCGAGCGCACAGTCATGGCGTTCAGGCCCGAGGTCTCGATCATTTGCGCGTACTGCTCGCTGATCAGTGTGTTCGCCGGAATCATCACCTCGTCCGTGACCGGGTCGAAGACGTCGAACATGGTCAACCGACCGGCAACGCGTTGACTCAGCCGCTCCTTGATTTCGCCCGCCTTGATCATGTGTCCGATGTCCAGGCCGTCCACGGTGCCGCAGTCCTTTTCATAGATCTGCACGTCCTGGACCACGTCCACCAGTCGTCGGGTCAGGTACCCCGAGTTGGCCGTTTTCAGCGCCGTGTCCGCCAAGCCTTTTCGTGCTCCGTGGGTGGAAATGAAGTACTGGAGCACGGTCAGCCCCTCACGGAACGAGGCCGTGATCGGCGTTTCGATGATTTCCCCCGACGGCTTGGCCATCAGGCCGCGCATCCCGGCCAGCTGACGCATCTGGTCCGGGTTGCCACGTGCACCGGATGTGGACATCATGAAGATCGGGTTGAAGCTGATATTCTCCTCTTGCCGACCGGTTTTTTCATCGGTCAGAAGTTCATGAGACATCGTGTGCATCATTTCCTTGGCCACGTCGTTGGTGGCTTTGGTCCAGACGTCCACGACCTTGTTGTATTTCTCGGTCCGGGTAATAATTCCGTCGCGGTACTGGGCCTCGATATGGGTCACCTCTTCAAAGGAGTTTTTCAGAATGACTTCCTTTTGCTCCGGGATCGTCAGGTCCTTCAGGCCCACGGACAGGCCGGCCCGGGTGGAGAACTCGTACCCCATGTCTTTGAGGCGGTCGCAGAGGATGACCGTGGCCTTGATCCCGGCCCGTCGATATGCCTCGCCAACCAAGCGGGCGATACTCTTCTTGTTCAGAAGTTGGTTGACCAGTTCGAAGGGGACCCCCGGAGGAAGCAACTCCGCCACCAGGATTCTCCCTGGGGTGGTGTCCACCAGCTTCCCGTCCATCCGGACCTTGATCCGGGCATGAAGATCGAGGGCTCCCGCGTCATACGCCGCGCTGACCTCCCACGAATCGGCGAAAACCTTCCCTTCCCCCTTGCTGAAGGAGCGATCCACCGTCAGGTAGAACAGGCCGAGCACGATATCCTGGCTGGGAACGATGATCGGCACCCCGTTGGCCGGGGACAGGATATTGTTCGTGGACATCATCAATACCCGGCATTCGATCTGGGCCTCGATGGACAAAGGAATGTGCACGGCCATCTGGTCGCCGTCAAAGTCCGCGTTGAACGCGGTGCAGACCAGCGGGTGGAGCTGAATGGCCTTGCCTTCCACCAGCAGCGGTTCAAAGGCCTGAATCCCCAAACGGTGCAGAGTGGGGGCACGGTTGAGCATGATCGGGTATTCCCGGACCACGTCTTCCAGAATATCCCAGACCACCACGTCCTCGCGCTCGACCATCTTCTTCGCGCCCTTGATGGACGTGGTCAATCCGCGCTTTTCCAACTGGGAATAGATGAATGGCTTGAACAACTCCAGGGCCATTTTCTTGGGCAGGCCGCATTGGTGCAGCTTCAGCTTCGGCCCGACCACGATCACCGAGCGGCCGGAATAGTCCACCCGTTTGCCCAAAAGATTTTGACGGAACCGGCCCTGCTTGCCTTTGATCATGTCGCTCAGGGACTTCAGCGGACGACCATTCGTTCCGGAAATCGGACGTCCACGACGGCCGTTGTCGAACAGCGCATCCACGGACTCTTGAAGCATCCGCTTTTCGTTGCGGATGATGATGTCCGGAGCGCCCAGTTCCATCAACCGCTTCAGACGATTGTTCCGATTGATCACCCGGCGGTAAAGGTCATTGAGATCCGAAGTGGCGAAGCGTCCGCCGTCCAGAGGCACCAAAGGCCGTAGCTCCGGAGGAATGATCGGGATGACTTCCATGATCATCCACTCCGGGCGATTACCGGACTCCAGAAAGGCCTCAATGATCTTCAGGCGCTTGGCGACCTTCTTCTTTTTCGTCTGGGACTTGGTTTTGGCGCCCTCTTCACGCAACTCGGTCCTGAGCGCCGCAAGGTCCAGTTCCTCGATCAGCTTGCGGATGGATTCCGCACCCATCCCCACGGTGATGGCGTCTTCGCCGAAGTGTTCGATAACCTGGTAATATTGTTCCTCGGAGATGACCTGGTACTTCAGCAGGTTGGTCTGTCCGGGGTCCAAAACGATGAAGGAATCGAAGTAGAGCACCTTTTCCAAATCGGCCATGGTCATGTCCAGAAGTGTGCCGATCTTGGAGGGCAGGCTTTTCAAAAACCAGATATGGGCCACCGGCGAGGCCAACTCGATATGCCCCATCCGTTCCCTGCGGACCTTGGAGGCAATCACTTCCACCCCGCACTTCTCGCAGACGATCCCTCGGTGCTTCATCCGTTTGTACTTGCCGCAATTGCACTCGTAGTCCTTCACCGGGCCAAAGATCTTGGCGCAGAACAGACCGTCCCGCTCCGGCTTGAAGGTCCGGTAATTGATGGTTTCCGGTTTCTTAACCTCGCCGAAAGACCATTCACGAATGGTCTCCGGCGCGGCGATGGATATCTTAATGCCCTTGAGCGTCTTGCTGTTGGGCGTGGTTGAAGAACTTCCCCGCATGGAAAAAAGTTCGTCTAACGACATTGTGTGTCCCCCTTTGGGTCCTCGGATCACTCTCTGTGGCAAACCGCTTTCAATCCCGACCAGTTGGTCTTTGATCGGGAAAAACCGCTCCTCGCAAGCCGTCAGTCATCCCGGTGGCGACTTTACGCCCGGGATGCTTTCCAACATCCCGCTAGGCGGAACCGCGGCGTTTCTTCTTCTCTTCCTGGAGCAACGTGACGTCCAACCCCAGGGACATCAATTCCTTGATCAACACGTTGAAGGACTCCGGCAGACCGGCCTCGAGAAAGTTGTCGCCCTTGACGATCTTCTCGTACATGTGCACCCGGCCGGTGACGTCGTCGGACTTGACGGTCAGGAACTCCTGGAGCACATGGGCCGCGCCGTAGGCTTCCATGGCCCAGACTTCCATCTCGCCCAGCCGCTGTCCGCCGAACTGAGCCTTGCCGCCCAAAGGCTGCTGGGTGACCAGGGAGTAAGGTCCAGTGGAACGAGCATGGATTTTCTCGTCAACCAAGTGGTGCAGCTTCAGGATGTACATGCTGCCCACGGTCACCCTGTTGTGGAAGGCTTCGCCGGTTCGTCCGTCAAAAAGGACGCTCTTCCCGTCCTCCGGCAATCCGGCCTTGCGCAGCCATTTCCAGATTTCATCCTCATGGGCGCCGTCAAAAACCGGGCTCTTGGTGATGATCCCATTGCGCAGTTCCCGCACGGCGGAGACGAAGTCTTCGTCGTCCAGCTCGTCGACCAGGGAGGAGATGGCCTCAGAGTCGAAGACGTCCTTAATCTCCCGGCGCAAATGGGCCACATCATCGCCTCGCTCGACCATCCGGGCCACCTGTTTCCCCAGTTCCAACGCGCCCCAGCCCAGGTGGGTTTCCATAATCTGCCCGATGTTCATTCGGGAGGGCACGCCCAGTGGGTTCAGAACGATGTCCACGGGAGTTCCGTCGGCGAAGAACGGCATGTCTTCCTCGGGCAAAATACAGGAGACCACGCCCTTGTTGCCGTGACGGCCGGCCATCTTGTCGCCCACGGACAGCTTGCGCTTCACGGCCACGTACACCTTGACCATCTTGATCACGCCAGGAGGCAAATCGTCGCCCTCGGTGATCCGCTCGCTTTTGATCTTGTAGGATTCCTGAACAAAGCTGATCTGTCGCTCATAGTCCCCAATCAGCTCTTGAAGCTGGTCGTTCACGGCCTTGGCCACGAACAATCCGGCCAGTTTTTTCAAAGGCACCTGATCCAGAACGTCGCGGGTCATGAACATATTCGCTCCCACGAGCACTTCGCCCTTGCGCTTGCCCATCAGCGTCTGGCCGAGCCGTTTTCCGTCCACTACCCGCCAGACTTTTTCCCGCATGGCCTCCGTCAGTCCGGAAATGATCTGCCGTTCCTTGGCCTCCAACCGGATCAGCTTGTCCTTTTCAATGGCCTTGGAGCGATCGTCCTTGTCCCCCATCCGTCGGTTGAAAACCCGCACATCGATGACCGTGCCCTCAATACCCGGTGGGACTTTGAGCGAGGAGTTCTTTACATCCCGGGCCTTGTCCCCGAAAATGGCCCGAAGCAATTTTTCTTCGGGCGTAAGCTGCGTTTCTCCCTTTGGCGTGATCTTGCCCACCAGAATGTCGTCGGGCTGAACCGGCGCGCCAATGCGGATAATCCCGCTTTCATCCAGGTTGCGCAGCATCTCTTCGCCGACATTGGGAATGTCCTTGGTCACCTCTTCCGGGCCCAGTTTGGTGTCCCGGGCCACCAGTTCGAATTCCTCAATGTGCATGGAGGTAAAGACGTCTTCCTTGACCACCCGCTCGGAAATCAGAATGGAATCCTCGAAGTTGTAACCGCACCAGGGCATGAAAGCCACGAGTAGGTTCTTGCCCAAGGCCAGTTCGCCCTGCTGAGTTCCGGGGCCGTCGGCCAGCACCTGGCCCTTGGTGATGGTCTGTCCTTCCGCGACCAGAGGCTTTTGCCCGAAACAAGTATTCTGATTCGACTTGTGAAACTTGAGCAGTTCGTAAACCTTCAACCCCCCGGTTTCCGGAAACAAATCCCCTTCGTAGCTGACCACGATCCGTTCAGCGTCGGCATAGCGCACCACGCCGTCCCCGGCGGCCAGAACGCAGCTTCCTGAATCCTGGGCCACGATGCTCTCCATGCCCGTGCCGACGATGGGTCGCTCGCAGCGTAGCAAAGGAACAGCCTGACGCTGCATGTTCGACCCCATCAAAGCTCGGTTGGCGTCGTCGTGTTCCAGAAAAGGGATCAAGGACGCGGAAACCGAAACGATCTGGCTGGGAGAGATGTCCATCATGGTCACCTCGTCCCGGTTGACCAGGGCGAAGTCGCCCTTGACCCGAGCCGTGACGATCTCGTTGACGAAACGTCCGTCACGGTCCAGCTCGGCGTTGGCCTGGGCGATGACCTCCCCGCCTTCGCGGGAAGCGTCCATGTACAATACATCCAGGGAGGCCTGACCGTTTTTGACGATCCGGTACGGACTTTCGATAAAGCCGAAGGCGTTGACCTGGCCAAAGGTGGTCATGGAGACGATCAAACCGATGTTCGGTCCTTCCGGGGTTTCGATGGGACAAATCCGACCATAATGGCTGGTATGCACGTCCCGGACCTCGAACCCGGCCCGATCACGGGTCAGGCCGCCGGGACCAAGTGCGGAAAGACGCCGCTTGTGGGTCACTTCGGAAAGCGGGTTGGTCTGGTCCATGAACTGGGAAAGCTGGGAAGTGCCGAAAAATTCCTTGATCGCGGCCACCACGGGTTTGGGATTGATCAGGTCATGGGGCATCAGCGTGGCCACATCCTGGAGACTCATCCGTTCCTTGATGGCCCGTTCCATGCGTACCAAGCCGATGCGGTACTGGTTTTCCACCAACTCGCCCACGGGACGGACGCGACGATTGCCCAGGTGGTCGATGTCGTCGGAGGGACCGTGGGAATCCTTCAACTCAACTAAATGCTTCAGAGCCTTGAGGATATCGTCGTTGGTCAAGGTCCGCTGCTCCAGGGGCACGTCCAGGCCCAGTCTGGAATTCAGCTTATAGCGACCCACCGGAGATAGGTCGTAGTAGTCCGGATTGCGGAACAAATTGTCGAAGAAGGTCGAAGCCACCTCGGCCGTAGGCGGTGAACTGGGGCGCAACCGGCGAAAGATCTCTACCTGGGCCGACTCGATATCCGTGGTCTTGTCCAGCTGCATGGTCTCGCGAACCGTGGCCGAAACTTCAACCCCGGTGATGTACAGCACCGGGAGGCGCAACAGATTGGCTTCCTTGCACTGCTCGAGGAATGGTTCGGTGATTTCGTCGCCCACCATGGCCAGCACTTCCCCGGTTTCGGGATGGACGACATCCTGGGCCAGAAACTGACCGGGCAGTTGCGCGGGGTCGATCTCCAGCTTGGTGATCCCGGCTTTGATGATCTTCTTCCAGATCCGAGCCTTGACCATGGTTCCTGCCGAAGCCAGAACCTCGCCCGAAGAATCCGTCACATCCGCGTACAGTTGTTCCTTGCGAACCAGGGATTCCTGAATTTCGCGATAGACCTTGTCGCCTTCGAGTTGGTAGTATTCGGTCTTGTAAAAATAGTTCAGAATGTCTTCATTGGTCATCCCCATGGCCTTGAGCAGGATGGTCACCGGCATCTTGCGACGCCGGTCGATGCGCACATAGAAAATGTCCTTGTGGTCAAACTCAAAATCCAGCCAGGACCCGCGCATGGGAATGATCCGCGAGGAGTAGAGCACCTTGCGACTGGTGTGGGTCTTGCCGAAGTCGTGCTCGAAAATAATTCCAGGAGAACGCTGCAACTGGTTGACGATCACCCGTTCGGTCCCGTTGATGATAAAGGTGCCCTTTTCCGTCATCAACGGAATCGTACCAAAATAGATGTCCTGTTCTTTGATGTCCCGGATGGACCTGTTCCCCGTTTCCTCATCCACGTCAAAGACCACGAGCCGGACGCGAATGCGGACGGGAGCTTCATGGTGCAACCCCTTGGCCAGACATTCCGCGACGTCGAACTTTGGCTGACCTATTTCATAGCTGACAAACTCAAGCGTCGCGGTTTTGTTGAAGTCGTGAATAGGGAAAACAGAGCGAAAAACGCCTTCAAGTCCAACATCTGCTCTCGCGGCCGTCGCGATATCCTTTTGAAGAAAATGGTGATAGGATTGAATTTGGAGTTCGAGAAGATGGGGAGTATTGAGAACACTTTGGATTTTACCAAACTTTTTAACAAGTTGTGTCATCGTCACCCTCAACGTAATGCGTGTAAAAAGTTTCTATGATAAATGCGCGCCGGGCGCATGGGCGTGATATTGCAAACGGCATTTGATTGTTGACCGACTGTCGCCGACAACGACAATCCCCATCTTTGGAGAGATTGATTCATTGTTCTGAATCAGATAAAAGATGATGGGAGTGGATCATGCCAGGTAATATGGACTAATAAAAAAACTCAACTGGAGATTCGGAATTCGAAGAGATGTTGACGGTTAATGCTCTCAGTGCGTGCAGAATAAAACGTTAACACAGACTGTGTCGTATGGCGCTTCATCTTTCAAAGCGGCCGACCGTGAAGTGAATTTTCGAGCATTACGAAAGGAAATTGTCCTGACACTCACCTTAGCGCGGTGACCATTCTTCTTCCAAGCGTCCCCTCGGCCCTGGCTATTTCGGAAGAAGACAAGTTTGATGCGGGCTGATAAACAAAAAAGGAAACAGGAAGCGCGGGAATCCCACGCTTCCTGAAAAACTCACCGGGTTCGCGGCTACTTCAACTCGACCGTCGCGCCGGCCTCTTCCAACTGTTTCTTGGCTTCCTCGGCGTCGGCCTTGGCCGCGGCTTCCTTGATCACGGAAGGCGCTTCGTCGACCTTGGCCTTGGCTTCCTTCAGTCCCAAACCGGTCAAGGCGCGAACGACCTTGATCACGTTGATCTTGTTGCCGCCGGCACTGGCCAGAACGACATCGAACTCGGTCTTTTCTTCCGCGGCCGGAGCGTCAGCGCCGGCAACCGGAGCAGCGGCCACGGCGGCCACGGGAGCGGCGGCGGAGACGCCGAACTTCTCTTCCAATTCCTTGATGAACTCGGCGAGTTCCAGGACGGTCATGTTAGATATGAATTCAACAACTTGTTCTTTGGTAACGCTCATGATGATATTCTCCTGATGGCTTAAGCTTTGGCTCGTAAGATTAAACTGATTGCGTCTGTTCCTTCTGGTCCTTGATCGCGTTCAAAGCGTACAGAAAGTTCCGCAAAATATTGGCGAACAATCCGACAAAATTGGTCGGCACCGCGTTCATGGTCCCCAGGGCCCTGGCCAGCAACACTTCCCTTCCGGGCAGCTTGGCCAACTCGTCGATCTGAGCTGTGGACAGGAATTTGCCCTCAAGACTCGCGAATCGAGTGCTGAAATTCTTAGAGCCCTTCTCGAATTCGACGAGGATCTTGGCTGCTGCGACCGGGTCCCCGGCGCTAAAGGCAATGGCGCAGCAATCCTTGAGCGAGTCGTTCAAGACCGCGTGCGGCGTACCATCCAGGGCGATGCGGGCCAGGGTATTCTTGACGACATGATAATCAACCCCTGATTCCCGTAGCTTGACGCGCAACGGCGTCACTTCCTCAACCTTCAGACCTTTGAAGTCCGTCACGATGGCGATGCTGGCCGTGGAAGCCTTGCCTCGCAATTTCTCTATGACTTCGCCTTTTTGCGTTCTATTCACGTGTTCTCACCTCCTTTGCGGCATGGTACGGCAAAGAAGAGCCAAAGTGGGTCTCGGCAGGAAATTAAGGAGTTCACTCCACCTGCTGTCTTTGACTCCGGATTTGCCATCCGAAAAATGAAACATCGAGCCTGCTGAACACAGGCTCGATGGATAGTGCGACGGGACGTCAGTCTCGCGGCATGCTCTGCATATCGAGCTTGATGCCGAGCCCCATGGTCGTGGAAACGGCCATGGAACGGAAATACGTGCCCTTGGCGGAAGCAGGCTTGAGACGGGTGAGGGTGTCGATGACAGTACGCAGATTGTCCACAAGCTTGTCCGCACCGAAGGAAACCTTGCCCAAGGGAGAGTGAATCACTCCGGCCTTGTCAACCTTGAACTCAACGCGACCGGCCTTCATTTCCTTGACCGCCTTGCCGATGTCGAAGGTTACGGTCCCGGTCTTGGCATTAGGCATCAGGCCGCGCGGCCCGAGAATCCGACCAATCTTTCCGATCAGAGCCATCATGTCCGGAGTGGCCACGGCCTGATCGAATTCAAGCCAGCCTTCCTTGATTTTTTCGATCAGATCCTCGCCGCCGACGAAATCGGCTCCGGCATCCTTGGCTTCAGCTTCCTTGTCTCCCTTGCAGAACGCGGCGACTCGGACTTCCTTGCCCAGGCCGTGCGGTAAGGTCACCGCGCCACGGACCATTTGATCCGAGTACTTCGGATCAACTCCGAGACAGACGGCGACGTCGACGGTTTCGTCGAACTTCGCGTAAGCAAGCTTCAAGGCCAAATCCAAGCCGTCCTTGACCGGAAACTTGTTCTTCAGGTCCAGATCCTGGACGGCATTGCGATATTTTTTTCCATGTGTGGGCATGATCTTTCTTCCTTTCCCCTAAATTTCAACCTCGAGTCCCATGCTCCGCGCTGTCCCCATTACGGTCAGCATGGCGGCATCGAGGCTCCCCGCGGTCAGATCCGGCATCTTCAACTTGGCAATCTCCTCCACCTGGGCCTTGGAGACCTTGCCGACCTTGGTCTTGTTCGGTTCGCCGGACCCCTTGTCCAACTTGGCGGCTTTCAGCAGCAGCACCGAGGCCGGGGGGGTCTTGGTGACGAAGGTGAAAGTTCTGTCCGCGTACACCGTGATGATCACGGGAGTGATCATGCCTTTTTGGTCCTGCGTCTTGGCGTTGAAGCTCTTGCAGAACTCCATGATGTTCACCCCGTGCTGCCCCAATGCGGGGCCGACGGGAGGAGAAGGGTTGGCAGCCCCGGCCGGAACCTGGAGCTTGATTTTCGCTTTGATTTTCTTGGCCATGAATATACCTGCTCAATGATCCGCGACAATACGGAATTATGTTTTGCTCACCTGGACGAATTCCAGTTCCACCGGCGTCTGCCTCCCGAAAATGGAGACCGTTACCTTCAGCTTGCCCTTATCGTAGTTGACATCTTCCACAACGGCGTTGAAATTGGCGAACGGTCCGTCGATGACGCGGACCTCGTCGCCGCGTTCAAAAGAAAATTTGGGACGAGGCTGCTCTTGACGCGTTTCCATCATGTCCAAAATTTTCAACGCCTCTCGCTCCGGCATGGGCAACGGCCTGTTCTTTCCTCCCAAAAAACCGGTCACCCGAGGCAAGGATTGAACCAGATGCCAGGATTCGTCGGTCAGAACCATCTTGACCATGATGTATCCGGGGTAGAACTTGCGCGTGGAAGTCTTTTTCTCCCCCTTGACAAGTTCCACCACCTTCTCCGTCGGAACGACGACTTCCTCGATCAGACCAAGCGCTCTGCTGGTCCGGATCATTTCTTTGATGGTTCGTTCAACACGCTGTTCAAATCCCGTGTGCGTGTTAACGATGTACCATTGCGGTTTCGCTGTTGTCGTTTCCATGGATATCGAGGGTTGCCCGCCGTGAACGCCGTGAGGCCGAACAGGAGGATTTGGACGAAGGAAATTAGAGCCTAGTAGAGTATAACTTCAACGATTTTGGCCAGGGCCAGGTCTACGAGACCAAGAAAGAGAGACATGATGATTACAAGAACGACGACGGCCATACAGGTGGCCGTCGTCTCCTTGCGTGTCGGCCAAGTCACTTTCTTCAACTCCAGTTTGGATTTTTCAAAAAAATCCTTGAACTGAAGTGCTTTTTCCTTGATGTCGAAGCGTTTGGCCGGAGCCTTTTTGTCGTCGCCTGATTGTAATTTCGCCATATCTCATCCGCTAAGAAGTTGGCAGGCCAGGAGGGATTCGAACCCCCAGCCCCCGGATTTGGAGTCCGGTGCTCTAACCGTTAGAGCTACTGGCCTGCATTACAGAGAAAACGTCGACTACTTCGTTTCCCGATGGACCCGATGCCCTCCGCAGAACGGACAAAACTTCTTCATTTCGATCCGCCCCGTGGAGTTTTTCTTGTTTTTCTCCGTGGCGTAATTGCGTCGCTTGCAGTCGAGGCAAGCCAGTAACACATTGATTCGCATAACGCTTCCTTTAGTTCAGGATACCGAAACCGGATTATTCGACGATTTCGGAGATGACGCCGGCGCCGACGGTCCGGCCGCCTTCACGGATGGCGAAGCGCACGCCCAGTTCCATGGCAATGGGGGCGATCAACTCCACGTTGAAGGTCGCGTTGTCCCCGGGCATGACCATTTCCACGCCCTCCGCCAGGGTCACCACGCCGGTGATGTCCGTGGTCCGGAAATAGAACTGCGGACGATACCCGCTGAAGAACGGAGTGTGACGACCGCCTTCTTCCTTGGACAAGACGTATACCTCGGCCACGAATCTGCGGTGCGGGGTGATGGACTTGGGTGCGGCCAAAACCTGCCCGCGTTCCACGTCCTCGCGCTTCACGCCGCGCAAGAGCGCGCCGATGTTGTCGCCGGCCTGGCCCTGGTCCAGCAGCTTGCGGAACATCTCCACGCCCGTGCAGACCGTCTTGCGG
>NZ_JPIK01000015.1 GCF_000717475.1 Desulfonatronum thiodismutans | reverse complement strand
AACCCCGAAAGTTGAGTTATATACCCCAGGGCAACGCCCTGGGACAACGATGGACAGCAGGAAGAGCCCTGTAAGGGCGACCTACCTCAACGAACGTAGAATTGTGTCATAAACGAGTAATGCTCTCGCCTTGAAGGTCCATGTCCACCGGGATCGGTACACGCACATCGGGAAGCCATCGTCAAATTCCGGTACTGGCTTCGGAAATCCTGATTTAACACCAAATGTTGAAGCCATTAAACTACATTGGGAATGGAAGCAATCGGGGTGATTCGGAACCTGTTGACACGTGGGGAATTGAACCGCCCGGTGAAACCGGACTCCTTTTTTGATTCAATCCAATATTCACCACCCACCACGGCCCATTCTTCCCATCACCCCGCGGCAGCGCCATCCCGCGTCGTCGTCTCCGGCGGCAATCCCGCGTCCACGTACTCCTGGAGCTTGGCGCAGGTCCGGCTCATCCGCAGGATTTCCTCGTTACTCGGCGGCTGTCGCGCATAGCCATCCACCGAACAAATCTCCTGGAACGCATCCAGGGCCAGCAGTTCCCCGGCCAGCTCATCAGTCAGCCTGGGGCCGGAATAGTTTTCACTCCGGGCTTCCATCCGTCGCAGCCCATCCACTAGGTCCCGGAACGTATGGTTGTCAGGAAGGTTTTTTCGGTACATCAGCAAGCCCATGATGTACTTTTCCATGGCCATGGCCAGCATGTTGTACAGTATCTCCGGGGTAAAGACCTCGGTGCGCTTCAGTCCTCCCAGGGCGGCCTTATGAAACTGGCGGCCCTCGGCGATGAAATCTCTCCAGAATTCGGTGGGGGTCAGTCGGGGAAGCATCATGGTTCTCCTTGCAGTCCGTTGAAAATATCCCAATTGCTGCGTCGCTGCAAAAAGTTCAAACTCTCACGTATCAATAAATACGCTTCGACCTTGAACTTTTCTTGCTCCTTGCACTTGGAATTTTTGAACGGACTGCCGATAAAGGACTTTTTCAACACAGCTATACTGCTTGAGGTTGAATATTTAAATGCTGGTGTTCCAAGAGGGCCATCGCTGTTTTTGGGCTAGCGTGGCATCATTTTATGCCGCCCTTTCAGGGCTACTATTGTTGGGGGCGTTTTACCCAGGGCGTTGCCCTGGGCTACGGTAGTTCGCCCTTTCAGGGCTTGTCTGAAGCCCCAACGGGGCGACATATTATAGCCCAGGGCAACGCCCTGGGTAGATATAGTTAAAACAAAAATAGCCCTGTAAGGGCGGCATAAAGACATCATCAGAAAATTTTTTTATTGTTTCACCCTAAACCAGTATAGCTGGTAGAGTATAGTGCGCTGCGGCATAAAAAAACGCCGCATCGAACACTGTCGATGCGGCGGCTGATCAACATCACGCCCAAAAAGGCGCGGGGATGCTGAATGTTGCAAAGTCGGTTCAACCTAGGCAACCTCAGCAACCTCGACCACTTCCAGGTCAAAGGTCAGATTCTCTCCGGCCAGAGGGTGGTTGGCGTCCAGGGTCATGGTGGTGTCCGTGAGTTCGGATATGGTGACCAAGGCGGTCTGCCCCTCCTGGTTGACCTGCAACTGCTGCCCCACCTCGGGCTGGATGGTATCCGGGAGTTGGGAGCGTTCCACGGAGAACAGCAGGTCGTCCTGACGAGGGCCGTAGGCGTCTTCCGCGGGGATGGTCACGGTCTTTTTGTCGCCCACTTGCATTCCGGTCACCGCGGCCTCGAAGCCGGGGATCAACTGTCCCTGGCCCAGGGTGAATTCCAGCGGCTCGCGATCCGCGGAGCTGTCGAAAACCTGCCCGCTGTCCAGGCGACCCGTGTAGTGCACCTTGACCTGATTGCCGGTTTGCGCCTGTGTCATAAAGCCTCCTCGGTTAGATAGTGGTAAAAAGTCGTTTGTCGGTTTGGATAGAATCACTGTAACTACTCAGCTCATCCGTGCGAAAGCGGACTGGATTCCCGCCTTCGCGGGAATGACTTGATTTTCCTTGGCATCTCCGAATCAGTCATACCCGCGAAGGCGGGTATCCAGCGTCGGAATAAGGCTTGACCCAGGATGTGCTGAATAGTTGCGAATCACTCAACTATCTGTCAATCCGCGCACCCAACACACAGCACGGCCTCGGGCATGGCCAGCAGTCTGGCCGGGGCGATGGGGTCGCCGCAGTCGGCGCAAAGGCCGAAATCCTCGTCGTTGATCCTGGACAAGGCCCGTTCCAGCCGCGCCAGGCGGCTCTTGGCCTTGCCCAGGGCGTTGACCGCGATGCTTTGGTTGGCCAGGGAATCCATCCGGGAAAGCCGCCCCACGGCCTGTTGATCCAGCTCCACGGTTTGCGCCCGTTCTTCCAGATCACCCATTTGGGCTTTCAAGTCGGCGATTTCCCGCAGCATCCGGGCTTCCAGGGCTTTCCTGCCTGCTTGATCCATGTGACCGGCTACCTGTGCTCCTTGATGGTTTGCAGCACGATGTCGTCGTAGGTCTCCAGCAGCCGCTCCAGCCGCCAGGGGTTGGACACGAGGTAGACCATGTCCCCGTCGATGTCCGTGGCGATGTCCCGGCCGTTGTCCGCGATGAACTTCTTGGCGTCCTTGCCGCCGGCGATCCACCGCGCCCCGGTGATGTCCACTGGCTCGTATCCGGCGTCCACGTTGTACTCGTCCTTGAGCCGGGCCATGGTGACCTCGAATTGCAGCGGCCCCACCGCGCCCAGCAGGTAGTCGTTGGCGCGCAGGGGTCGGAAGACCTGCACCGCGCCTTCCTCGCAGAGCTGCAAGAGCCCTTTTTCCAGTTGCTTGGCCCGCATCGGATCCTTGAGCCGGACCCGGCGGAAATGCTCCGGGGCGAAGCTGGGAATGCCGGTGAATTTCAACGGCTCCTTGAGGGAAAAGGTGTCCCCGATCTTGATGGTCCCGTGGTTGTGGACCCCGATGATGTCTCCGGGCCAGGCCTCTTCCACGCCGGTGCGGTCGTGGGCCATGAAGATCGTGGCATTGGCGATCTGGACGTCCTTGCCGATCCGGTGGTGCCGCACCCGCATGCCTTTCTCGAAATGGCCGGAAATGATCCTCAAAAAGGCGATCCGGTCCCGGTGGGCCGGGTCCATGTTCGCCTGGATCTTGAAGACCACCCCGGAAAAATCCGGCTCCAGCGGGGAAACGATCCGCGTTCCCGTGTTCCCGTTGGTCCCAGTTTCCGCCTCCCTGGGCTGCGGCGGGGGCGCCAGGGCCACGAAGGTGTCCAGGAGTTCCTGGACCCCGAAGTTGTTGATGGCGCTGCCGAAAAAAACCGGCGTCTGGCTGGCGGCCAGATAGCGCTCATGGTCAAAAGGGTGTCCGGCCCCGGCCAGCAGTTCCGCGTCCCCCCGCAAATCCCGGGCGTCCCGGCCCAGCAATTCGTCCAGTTGGGGATCGTCCAACCCCTTGACGTGGACCACGTCCGTGGGCCGGGTGGACTTCTGGCCGTCGGGCACGAAAAACCGCAGTTCGTCCCGGCGCAGGTCGTACACCCCCTTGAACCCCTTGCCCATGCCCACGGGCCAGGTCAGAGGCGCGCACTCGATGCCCAGGTTGGTCTCGATGTCGTCCAGGAGTTCGATAGGCTCCAGACCGTCCCGGTCCAGCTTGTTGACGAAGGTCATGATCGGCGTGTTGCGCATCCGGCAGACCTCCATCAGCTTTTTGGTCTGCACCTCCACGCCCTTGGCGCTGTCGATGACCATCAGCACGGAATCCACCGCCGTGAGCACGCGGTAGGTGTCCTCGGAAAAGTCCTGGTGGCCGGGGGTGTCCAGCAGGTTGATCTCATGGCCGTTGTAGTCGAACTTCATCACCGACGAGGACACGGAAATCCCCCGCTCCCGCTCCACGGCCATCCAATCCGAGGTGGCCCCCCGGGAGTTCTTCTTGGCCTTGACCGCTCCGGCCAGGTGAATTGCCCCTCCGAACAGGAGCAGTTTTTCCGTGAGCGTGGTTTTCCCGGCGTCCGGGTGGCTGATAATGGCGAACGTGCGTCGCCGGGCGACTTCTTTCTGGAGTTTGTTCATAGGACGGTGCTTGGAAGGACGGGAAAAGAACAAAAGAACCCCGCCACACATCGGCGAACTTTCGCCGGCGGCAGGGGTTATACAAAGGCAACGGGAATGAATTCAGGGAGTCACAAGAAGATCCATGGCTGGTGGAGAGGTCGCAGAGTGCGATATTTTTCGGACGCGGTCAAGCCGGACTGAAATCAACATTGGAGCCGCGGCAGACCTGAGGACCGGACGAGATAAAGATCGCACCTTCCCCACTATCATCCATATGCAGGGCAATTTTGCTCTCGAAGCACCGGTGCTCTGGATCGAAATCGAAATCGAAATCGTGATCGAAATCGATTTCTAGTAACATTCCGATTTCGATAGCGATTTCGATTTCGATTTCGATTTCGATGGGTGCCGCCCCTCCCTGGAGGTTCCCCTTGAACACCCTGCAATCTACCACTATGGAATTATTGTAATTCTACAGAGGACAAAAATGCCCTGCATCCATATTCGAAGTGCTTGACCCCGAAACCTCCCATAACTACGTTATCGAAAACAAGGAGGCCAACCACATGGAAACACAACGCTCCCCCCTCTCGGCCCGTGAAGCCATGAGAGGCTATCGCGCCCGGATGAAGGAACGTGGAATGCGGTCGATCCAGATATGGGTACCCGATACCCGGACCCAGGAGGTTGCCGACGAAATACGGCGTCAATCCTCTCTGGTCAGCCAAAGCCAGGAGGAATCCGAAGTGCTGGAATTCCTGGAGAACGTCTCTGCCTGGGATACCTCTGATGAGCGGTGACCACCCACTTGATGTCCGCCGGGGAGATTTGGTCATCGTCGCAATGACCGGAGATTATGGAAAAATCCGCCCAGCCCTGGTCGTCCAGCACGACCACGCCAATGTCGGCCACGCCAGCATAGTGGTTTGTCCGTTTTCCTCCAGCATCCAGGACGCCCCGCTGTTCCGCATCACGCTCAACCCCTCCGAAACCAACGGATTGAGCGTCGTATCTCAGATCATGGTGGATAAAATCTCCGCCATCAAACGGGAACGCATCCGCCGGGTCATAGGTCATGCCTCCGAAGAAACCATGCTCCAGGTCAACAGGGCCTTGGCGCTCTGGCTCGGCCTGTAAAAAACTTTACGCCCGCCCCTAAAGTATTCCGAAATCCCGCCGATAAAACAGGTGGCATAGCCAATCTTCGACCGCCATGGCTTTACTTATCCCAGAGCCTCAGCACCTCTCAGAGTCCCCTCTATGGACATCGCCGCATCACATCCCGCTTCCGCTCCCTCCTGGAGCAACTCGCTTTCCCTGGGCGGTTTCGCGAGCCACGACCATTCCCAGCACGGCGAGGACGGCTCCTGCCCGTTTTGCAATTCCTCCCGGCAACAGTACTCCGGGACCGGTCAAAACCTGAGCGAGCAGGCTTCCGGAGCCGCCGGCGTCGCGGCAGGTCTTGCCGGAGCGGTACAGGCTCCAAGCCCTCTTGCGCCGAGAGACGTGGTCAACCTCAGCCACCGCACGGACCAGGACGGCCAAAGACTCAAAGGCGACCAGGGCCAGTCCGTCGCTCTTGGCCTGGATATCGGTTACGGGCCGGACGCCAAGCCGGTCGCGGGCGGCGCCTTTGAAGAGCAGCACCACCGGGATTCGTTCACCAGGAAGGAAGGGCGAAGCGACGCAGTCCCGGACCAGGACGATGATCCCAAAGCGGCGCAAACCGTGGACAGGGACGACGGCGACAAGCAAAACGCAATCCTGGCGGTCCCCGACGAGTCGGAACTGTCGTCGGAGGACCGTCAGGTTCTGGAGCAGCTTCGGCAGCGCGACGCCGAGGTCCGGGCCCATGAGCAGGCCCATGTGGCCGCCGGAGGGCAATATGTCACCGCCGGAGCCAGCTACACCTACGAAACCGGACCGGACGGACGGCAATACGCCGTGGCCGGGGAAGTGAGCATCGATACCTCGCCAGTGCCCGGAAATCCGGAACAGACCGAACAAAAAGCCCAGACCATCCGCCGGGCCGCCCTGGCCCCGGCCAGCCCTTCGCCCCAAGACGTCAAGGTGGCGACCAGCGCGGCCCAGATGGAAGCCGAAGCCCGGATGGAACGCATCCAGAACGAGCAGGAAGAGCAGCAGACCGACGGCGACGAACACCAACCCGCGGGCCGTGCTCAAGACCAAGCCGCGTCCGACTATCCCGGATTCTTCAGCCGAACGCCGGACTTGACCGTTCCCACGCAATCGTTCCCGTTCGACCCCGCTCCTTCCAACCACGCCGCGTATATTCAGGCCTACCGCAAGCAACTGGCCTTGGCTGGCACAGTGAACCTGGCTTAACCACCCGCCAGCCTGTTTGACTCCCGCCCCCTTCCCGGATACGAGGTCCGAAACATGCTGGTTCTCCATTATGGAGACGAAGAGGGAATCCGGTGCGAGACCGGAGCGGACCCGCCGCTGTAACCCCAGCTCCCCCTATGTTTCGGGGAGAAGCGAAGCGTTCTTGAAGACGCCACTGTCCATGTTCGGCAACATCAGCCGAATCGGATGGGAAGGCGGAACGACTTCCTGGGGAAGCCAGAAGACCTACCGGCATCAGGCCCCAAGGCAACGGGTGTTTTGCCGCTTCAGGGGATGTCCCGCCAGAGCCCCGATATTCCCGGCCCGACGCGCCGACAACCCAGCCTCCCAAGCACGCCGAACACTCGTTTCCCGTCCCGTTCTTTTCCGGAGGGAATCGATGCAGACCGATACGCACTCACATGGCCGACACCGTCACGGCCTCGCCTTTGACCATCACGACCATCACTCCAAATGCGATCATGGTCATGAGCACGGTCACGACCACGATCATCATCATGGCCCCGAAGCTCCTCCCGGCCCCAAGCGTCCGGGCATTCTGCTGGTCGCCTTCGGGACCACGGTGGTCCCGGCCCGCCAAGCCTACGACCAGTTCGAAGCCCAGGTCCGCGCCCGGTATCCGGGCATTCCCCTGGCCTGGGGGTTCACCGCGCACAAGGTCCGGCGCAAGCTGGCCGACCTGGGACTGCCCCACGACTGCGTGGCCGTGGCCCTGAGCCGGATGCACGACCAGGGCGTGACTCACTTGACCGTCCAATCCTTGCACACCATTCCCGGCGTGGAATACTTCTGGACCCAAAATCTGGCCAAGGCCTACGAACACCCGCGCAAGGGATTCATCCAGGTCACCCTGGGCGCGCCCCTTCTGAACGACCAGGAGGATCTGCGCCGGGTCGCGGACTGTCTGCCGGGGTTCATTCCCCAAGAGCGCCGACCCGATGAAGCCGTGATCCTGGCCGGGCACGGCACCTACCACGACGGCCAGCAACGCTACCTGGACTTGCAGGCCCACATCCGGAATCGCGACCCGCTGCTGCACACGGCCCTGCTCATGGGCGAGCCGGGCCTTGCGGCCATTATCGCCCAGCTTCAGGAACAACGGGTTTCCACGGTCTGGCTGCTGCCCTTCATGGCCGTTTGCGGCCATCACGTCCTAAAGGACATGTTCGGAGACCGACCCACTTCCTGGAGCAACCGGCTGCGCACGGCCGGATTCGAGGTCCGGGAACACGCCGCCGGAACCATCGAATCTCCCTGCTTCCGGTCCATCTGGCTGGACCATCTGGACACGGCCATGGACAGCCTGGGGCTGACCGAACCAACCGCCGCCCAACCCAACCACGGAGGCGCCGACCATGCACATCACTGAAGGCGTTCTCTCCGCACCGGTCCTGGCTCTGGGCGCTGCCGTCACGATCCCCGGATTGTGGCTCGGCCTGCGCCGACTGGACGAGGATCGGCTGATCCTGGCCGCGGCCCTGGCCGCGGTCTTTTTCATCGCCTCCCTGATCCACGTTCCTCTGGGCCCCAGCAGCGTCCACCTGCTGCTCAACGGCCTGGCCGGACTGCTCCTGGGCTGGGTCGCCTTTCCGGTGATCTTCGTGGGGCTGCTGCTTCAGGCCCTGCTCTTTCAATTCGGCGGCCTGCTGGTCCTGGGCGTAAACACCACATCCGTGGCGTTGCCCGCCGTGCTCTGCGGCCTGATCCTGCGGCCCTGGCTGGCCCGGGGCGGCAAACCGGCCCTGTGTGCCGGACTGCTGGCGGGCGCGGGCGCGGTTCTGGGCACGGCCCTGTTGGCCGGAACGGCATTGGCCATGACCGACCAGGGCTTTCTGACCGCGGCCAAACTGGTGGTCCTGGCCCATCTGCCGGTGGCCGCCATTGAGGGCGCGATAACCCTGTTCGTGGTCGGCTTCCTGGGCCAGACCCGACCCGACCTGCTGACCTGCGCCCTGCCGCCCGTTACCGAAGGAGGACCGTCATGCTGAAACCCGTCCCACTCCGCCTTGGGCTTCTCGCCCTGCTGCTGGTTTGCGTCACGGCATCCTGGTGGACCGCCACGGCCCATGCCCACCGCCTGCTGATCATGGCCTGGGTCCAGGGAGACCGGCTGATGGTGGAGACCGCCTTCGGCACCGGCCAGATCGGCGCGAACATGGCCATCACCGTCCAGGACGCCGTCACCGGCGACGTGCTCCTTTCCGGCGCCACGGACGCCCAGGGGCTTTACGAAGCCGCCCTGCCCGCCACGGCCCTGGAACGCCGCGCCCCCCTGCTGATCCAGGCCACGGACGGAGCCGGCCACCTGGCCGAACAAACCATTGCGCCCGAGGAACTCCCCGCACTTGCCGCACCTTCAACGGCCTCACCCCCAGAGGTCACAGGCCTCCCATCCCTTCCAGATCACCCCATTGACCATGCCCAGCTTTCCCCGCTGATCCAGCAGGCCATCGCCGAAGCCGTGCGCCAGGAAATCGCCCCTCTGCGTCGGGAAATCCTGGCCCTGAGCCAACGCGGCCCGGGCATCCCGGAAATCGTCGGCGGCATCGGCTGGATCGTCGGGCTGGCCGGTCTGGGCGCGTTGCTGCTGCGCCGAAAAACGGGAACCAACACCCATCCCCGGTGACTGGCGAAATGCTCGACGAACCCCTCGGCCCCCAAGGCTCCCTGAGCCGAAACGCCGGCCCGTTGCACCAGGGCGTGAGCCCGCTGCACCAGATGGACGCCCGGATCAAGATCCTGACCTCCGCGGTCTGCCTGATCGCGATCTCAGCGGTCCAGGGTCACGGAGCCGGATTGGCGGCACTGCTCTTCGGGCTGGGGCTGACCCGTCTGGCCGGGCTGTCCCTGGGCCGCGTGGCCGTACGGCTGATCCCGGCCAACATCTTTTTTCTCGGTCTGGCCCTGGTCCTCGGCCTGACCTATCCCGGCCCGGCCCTTGCCGCCGTCTCCTGGCTCAGCCAGGACGGCCTGATCCTGGCCCTGCGGATCAGCCTCAAAGGCAACGCCCTGCTCCTGGTCTTCATCGCCCTGCTCTGCACTTCGTCCGTGCCCGCCTTGGCCCAGGCGATGCGCCGCCTGAGGCTGGGCCGCAAATTGTCGCTGCTCCTGGCGCTGACCTTTCGCCAGTTCTTCCTGGTGGCCGAGGAGTTTCAGCGCCTGCACCGGGCCGCCCTGGCCCGCGGCTTCGTCCCTCGGTGCTCCCGGCATACCTACCGGACCATTGCCGTCCTCTTCGGACAGACCTTGCTCCGGAGTCTGGCCCGGGCCGAACGGATCCACGGAGCCATGCTCCTGCGCGGCTTTAACGGGCGCTTTCGTACCCTGGACAACGGCTCCTGGACCGCGTCCCAAGCGGTCCTGGCATCCGCGCTCTGCATCCCTCCGGTGCTGATTACCTTGCACGACCGGTTGATCTGGTGATGACCCAAAAGACGACCCCGCCCCTGCTGGCCCTGCGGCAGGCCTTCGTGGCCCACGGCCCTTCGGCTCCACCAATTCTGGAAGACTTCCATCTTTCCCTGCACTCGGAAGAACGCGTCGGCCTGGTCGGCCCCGTGGGCAGCGGCAAAACCACCCTCCTGCTCACCCTGGTCGGCCTGATCCCGCTTCGCCAGGGCTCCCTGCTTTTCCAAGACCGCCCCGTGCGGACCAAAGCGGACCTCGCGGCCCTGCGCCGCGGCGTTGGTCTTGTTTTCCAAAACCCCGACGACCAGCTTTTTTCCCCCACTGTCCTGGAAGACGTGGCCTTCGGGCCGCTGAACCTGGGCCGCTCTTCGGCCGAGGCCAGGGCTGAATCCCTGGCCATCCTGGACCAACTGTACCTGTCCCACCTCGCCCATCGCCAGCCCCACACCTTGTCCGGAGGCCAAAAGCGCCTAGTCAGCCTGGCCACGGTCCTGGTCATGCAGCCCCAGATCCTGCTCCTGGACGAACCCACCAACGACCTGGACGCCCGTTCCCGGGACATGGTCCTCCACGCCCTGACCTCTTCTTCCCGAACCATGCTCATCGCCACCCACGACCAGGAACTGCTGCACACCCTGACCACTCGCCGCATCCTTCTCGGATAAATCCCCGCCAATCCTGAGCCGGGGCACGGACAAAAATCTCCTGGAAAGACGACCCATCGTAACACGAAGACCCCTTACGCGTGACACATGGTCGCTTTTTCTCATTTTTCATTGTCATTATTCTGAATATTGATATAATCGTATGACAGCGCCGACATGCTTTTTCATTGGGCGCATTGCTCAGAACCGCGGTCAGCATCCGGCAAAGCCTTTTCGGGCTTCTCCTGGAACCTGTCAGGTTCTAATCCCCGGCCCTTCCCGGCCCGCGCTGACCATATAACCCGCACAATCAGGAGAAGATATGCGCACCAAGTTTGCTTGGTTTGGCTCCCCGGCGGCCCTCATCGTGGCTGTCGTCTTATTTTCGACTTTGGCCCAGGCTCAAGACACCAGGACCATCACGGATGCCCTGGGTCGCGAGTCCGTCATTCCGGCCCAGGTGGACCGGGTGATTTGTTCCGGGTCCGGGTGTCTGCGCTTGCTGACCTATCTCCAAGCCCATGACCGGATCGTGGCAGTGGACAGCATTGAGGTCCACGGATCACCCATTGACGCCCGACCCTACGCCATCGCCAATCCGCAATTCAAGACCTACCCGATTTTCGGTGAATTCCGGGGCCAGGATAGTCCGGAGTTGATTGCCGGGCTGGATCCCCAGCCCCAGGTCATTTTCAAGACCTATGCCGCCCGCGACGGCGACCCGGAGCAGCTCCAGACCAAGACCGGCATTCCCGTGATCGCCCTGGAGTACGGCAACCTGACCTATGGTCGCAAAAAGCTGAATACTTCTCTTGAGTTGATCGGAGAAGTCATGGGAGTTCAGGAGCGTGCCGCGACGGTCATCGACTTTTTCGACGGCTTGGAGGCGGACCTGCTTGCCCGCACCGAGGATGTGCCCGAAGACCAGCGTCCGTCCACCTACATCGGTGGTCTGGGCCAGCGCGGGCCACACGGTTTTCAGTCCACGGAACCGTCCTTTGCCCCGTTTGCGTTCACCCGGTCCAACAATGTCGCCGCCTCGCTCTCAACCCCTGAACAGCGGGCATCCCATGCCACGGTTTCCAAGGAACAGATAGTGATCTGGGATCCGAAAATCATCTTCATCGACGCGGCCACCATGCGCCTGGACGCAGGAGTCAACGCCCTGGACCAACTCCGAACCGACCCAGCCTACCAAGCCCTGTCCGCAGTGCATGCCGGACGGATATACGGTCTGTTCCCCTACAACTCCTACACGCAAAACTTCGAATCCGTCTTCGCCAACGCGTATTACGTGGGCAAGGTGCTTTATCAGGACCGCTTCGCCGACGTTGACCCCATGGCCAAGGCCGAGGAGATCGCCATCTTCCTGAACGGCGGCCCGGCGTTTGAAGAGATGAACAGCCAGTTCCAGGGCCTGGCCTTTGGTCGGATCGACATCCGGTAATCATGAGCCATTTTGATCACGGCCAGATCCCGACGACCTACAGCGCGTACATCGGCCGCAAGATTCTGTTCCTGGTCTTCCTGGCCGGGCTGACCGGCATCCTGCTGATTCTGGCCGTCTCCCTCGGTGCGGTGCGCATCCCGGCCTGGGAAGTGGTTCTGGCCTTTTTCGGCCTGGGAGAGGATGCCCGGTACGAGATCATCGTCCGGAACATCCGCCTGCCCCATGCCCTGGCCGCGATCCTGGCCGGAGCCGGGCTGGCCGCGGCCGGGGCGGCCATGCAGTCCATCCTGCGCAATCCCCTGGGCTCGCCCTTCACTTTGGGCATTTCCCAGGCCGGGGCCTTTGGGGCGGCCTTCTCCGTGATGCTCCTGGGCTCCGGAACCATGCAGAGCACCCAGGTGGGCGCGGTGAGCATCATCAATCCCTACCTGACCACCTTATCCGCGTTCATCGCCTGCATGGCCGCCTCGCTGATCATCATCGCCATCGCCCGGCTGCGCGGGGCCAGTCCGGAGGTGATGGTCCTCAGCGGAGTGGCCCTGGGCTCGCTCTTTTCCGCGGGGACCATGTTTTTGCAGTATTTTGCAGACGACGTGCAATTGGCGGCCATGGTCTTTTGGACCTTCGGCGACGTGGGCCGGGCCGGGTGGCCGGAGGTGGGCTTCATGGCCGTGGTCGTGTCCGGTGCGGTGCTTTTTTTCATCCTCAACCGCTGGAACTACAACGCCATCGACGCCGGGGACGAGACGGCCAGGGGACTGGGCGTCCGGGTGGAGCTGGTCCGGATGGTCGGGATGCTCACGGCGTCCCTGGTCACCGCGGTGATCGTCTCCTTCCTGGGAATCATCGGCTTCGTCGGGCTGGTCTGCCCGCATATCGTCCGCCGGGTCATCGGCGACGACCACCGCTTCCTGCTTCCGGCCTCGGCCCTGACCGGTGCCTGCCTGCTCCTGGCCGCGGACATCACTGCCCGCATGCTGCTCGCCCCCCGGATGCTCCCGGTGTCCATCCTCACCGCCTTCCTGGGCGCGCCGACCTTCCTCTATTTGCTGATCCGGGGACGCAACCGATGATCCTGGACGTACAAAACATCCGCATCGGCTACAACGGCCGGATGGTTCTGCATGGTCTTGACTTCAGCGTGGACCAGGGTCAGGTTCTGACCATCCTGGGGCCCAACGGCGTGGGCAAAACCACTCTGCTGCGCTGCATCAACGCCATGCTCAAACCCAAAACCGGTGCCGTGATGGTGGAAAACGCCGACGTCTTCCGGATGCGCGCCGGGGACATCGCCAAGCGCCTGGGCTACGTGGCCCAACGAAACGAGGCCGGGCGGATGACCGCCTTTGACGCCGTACTCCTAGGCCGCAAGCCGCACCTGCGCTGGCGGACCTCCGAGGCGGACCTGCGCATGGTGGACGGGGCCTTGAAACAGCTCGGCCTGGATCACCTGGCCCTGCGGCATATCAACGAGATGAGCGGCGGAGAACTGCAAAAAGTCTGCATTGCCCGGGCCCTGGTCCAGGAACCCTCGGTGCTTCTGCTGGACGAACCCACCAGCAGCCTGGACCTCAAAAACCAACTGGAAATCCTGCGCACCATCCGCCATGTGGTCCACGAGCATAAACTGGCCGCGGTGATGACCATGCACGACCTGAACATGGCCTTCCGCTTCTCCGACGCCTTCGTGTTCATCAAGGAGGGCAAAGTCTTTTGCTGCGGCTGCAACACGGACCTGACCCCGGACATGGTTCACGAGGTCTACGGCGTCCAGGTGGACATCCTGCGGCATCAGGGGCAAACTGTGGTCGTGCCCCGGTAAGCGGACTCTACCTCCAACGACCCAAAAACAGGAAAACAAAAATGCCCAACTGCACCCTGACCCAGGAGCAAATCGACCGGGCCGTCTCTTTTCACGGCCATGAATGTCCGGGACTGTGGATCGGCCTGCGGGCCGCGGAGCTTTGCCTGCGGGAACTCGGGCACAACGACGAAAACCCGATCATCGCGGTGGTGGAAACGGACATGTGCGGGGTGGACGGAATCCAGGTACTCACCGGCTGCACCCTGGGCAAGGGCAACCTGATCCACAAGGATCTGGGCAAGACGGCCTTTTCCTTCTACCGGACCACGGATGAGAAGGCCCTGCGGGCCGTGTTCCACCGCGAGGCCATGGGGCCGGAAGGCAATGAACTGCGCGATCTGATGAAAAAAGTGTTTTCTGGCTCAGCCACGGAAGAGGAGCAGGCCCGAGCCAAGGCACTCAAGGCCAAGGCCCGTCAACGCGTCTTCGAAGCCCCGCTGGCCGACCTGTTCACCGTGGCCCAGCCGATAGTTCTCGCCCCCCGACCCGCCAAAATCCTGGACAGTCTGACCTGCGCGGCCTGCGGCGAATCCACCATGGAATCCCGCACCCGCCGCTTCGCTGGCGAAACCTACTGCATTCCCTGCTTTGCGGATGTGGAGCAAAAGGTGTAGATTTTTGACTGTTCTTCACGACACATCGGCGAACATACTCTCACGAATGCGAGAGAGTATCCGCTCTCGCGAATATCTCTTTACAAAACATGCTCTTACCCAAACGCTGCGGAGAAGAATATCCAACAGCGAAATTGAGCAAGCCATGTTGTCACATTCCGAGATGATCGAGTTTTATCCTGACGACAAGTACGGCCCAAGTGCATTGATTCTAGGATTTACTTACTCCGGACGTCCTCTCCATGTTCTCTGCGGCCATCTCGATCGAACCCTTCTGAAGATCATTACCGCCTATGAGCCAGACCCTGAACAGTGGATCGACAACCGGATCCGGACCAAACGATAAGAACCGTCACAGGAGCCCGTCATGTGCGAAACCTTCGTCGACACAACCGTAACGTACACGCTGCAACTTGATGGCAAGTTTTATGTCATCGAGAATGTTCCCGCACAGGTCTGCAAAGAAACGGGAGAAGAATTTTTTTCACCGGAAACCGTTGAACATATTCACGAAATGATGCAAGGTGCAAAAACTCCAGTCCGCAAAATGGAAACCCCGGTTTTCGAATACGCGTAAATGGTGATCGCTCTCTCGAACATTGATCTTTTTCGAATTCTCCGCAAAATGGTCGCGATCCCGACAACCTAGAAAAAAGCGAGATTCCCATGGTCGCCCAGAACATATCTACCCAGAATATCACTGGAAGATACACCCTGCGTGAAGAGATCGCCAACAGCATCACGCACGGCGTGGGGATTCTGTTCTCCGTCGCCGGTCTCGCGGTTCTCATCGGCTTGGCCAGCAGGTACGGAGACGCTTGGCACATCGTCAGTTGCAGCATTTTCGGGGCCACCATGATCCTGCTGTACACGGCGTCCACCCTGTACCACGGGATCACGCACCCCGGCGCCAAACAGGTTCTCAGAATCTTTGATCACTGCGCCATTTTCCTGCTCATTGCCGGAACCTACACGCCTTTCACCCTGGTCAATCTGCGCGGGCCTTGGGGCTGGTCCCTGTTCGGTACGATCTGGGGGCTGGCCCTGCTGGGCATTGTGCTTCAACTGACCCCGTGGCGTCGCTTCCGGGTGCTCTCGGTGCTCCTCTACGTGGGCATGGGCTGGGCCATCGTCGCGGCCACCAAGCCGCTTTTGCATGCCGTAGCCCCCGGCGGGCTGCTCCTGCTGGCCCTTGGGGGCCTGGCCTACACCGGCGGGATTGGTTTCTACGTCTGGCGCAGCCTGCCGCACAACCACGCCATCTGGCACCTGTTTGTCCTGGCTGGCAGCGTGATGCACTTCTTCGCGATATTGCTCTACGTCATCCCGATCAGCGCGTGAGGTCATGACCGAAAATCTGAACCTCTTCGTGAGCGTGTACATCAAGCTCTTTTTCCTGCTCACGCCCTTTTTCGTCCTCTCGGCCTTCCTGTCCATGACCAAGGAACTGGCCATTCCCGAACGCCGACGCCTGGCCCGGCGCGTCGCCCTGGCCGTGACCGTGACCGGGTGCATCCTCTCCGTGGCCGGCAACGCCATCTTCAACGTCTTCGGCATCACCCTGGACGCCTTCCGCATCGGCGCGGGAGCCCTGCTCTTCCTCTCCGCCGTTTCCCTGGTCCGGGGCACCCGGGTCGAACCGACCCAAGAGACGGACGGCGACATCAGCGTGGTCCCCCTGGCCATTCCCATCACCATCGGCCCTGCCACAGTGGGCGCCCTGCTGGTCATCGGCGCAAGCGTGGACACCCTGGGCGAACGGCTGATCAGCATGGCGGCCTTTATCTGCGCCAGCCTGTCCGTGGGCCTGATGCTGCTGACCGCCAACACCATCGAACGGGTCGTGGGCCGCCTTGGCCTGACCATCCTCTCCAAGATCACCGGCCTGATCCTCTCCGCCCTCTCCGCCCAGATCGTCTTTACCGGCATCCGGGGCATGCTGGAGTTGTAAGATAATCCTGGTGGTTTCAGGTCGGATCACTCCTGAGCCGCCAACTCCTCCATGGTTTCACTGTCCCGAAGCCCTAAAAAGTAGAGCACTCCGTCCAGCCCCATATTGGAGATGGCCTGCCCCGCGCCCCGGCGGACCACCGGTTTGGCATGAAAGGCGATGCCCAGCCCGGCCACGTCCAGCATGGGCAGGTCGTTGGCCCCGTCGCCCACGGCAATAACCTGGGCCAGGGAGATGTGCTCCATGGCCGCGATCTCCTTGAGCAGGCGGGCCTTGCCCGGACCATCCACGATCTCACCCACCAGCCCGCCGGTAAGCTGGCCGTCCCGGATTTCCAATGCGTTGGCGTGCAGATAATCGATGCCCAGCCGCTCTTGCAGGCGCCGGCCGAAATAGGTGAAGCCTCCGGACAGAATGGCGATGGTGTAACCCAGATTTTTCAGGGTGCGGATCAACCTCTCGGCCCCCTCGGTCAGCGGCAGGGTCGCGGCCACCTCCTCCAGCACGGACTCCGGCAGCCCTCGCAGCAGGCCCACCCGCTTGCGCAGGCTCTGGGAAAAATCCAACTCCCCGCGCATGGCAGCCTCGGTGATGGCCGCGACTTCCTCCCCCACCCCGGCCCGCTTGGCCAGTTCGTCGATGACCTCGGCCTGGATCAGGGTGGAATCCATGTCAAAACAGACCAGCCTCCGAATCCGGCGAAAGGCGTTGTCCTCCTGAAAGCCGATGTCGATGCCCTGTTCCCGTGACAGTTCCAGAAAAGCGGCGCGCATGGCCGAGATGTCCGCCGGTGTGCCGCGCACGGAAAACTCCACGCAGGTCCGGGGCATGGCTGCGGGATCGGCCAGGGACTTGCGCCCGGAAAGGCGGGTAATGCCGAAGATGCTCAGTCCGTTGTCCGTGATCACACGTGCCAGACGGCCCAGACTCTCTGCCGTCAAGGTCCGTCCCAGGAGGGTCACGATGTGCCGCCGACGCCCCTGCTGGCCGACCCAGTGTTCGTAGTCTTCCTCGGAAACCGGCGAAAATTTGAGGGTCAGACCCAGGTTGTAGGCCCAAAACAGTAAGTCTTTGATCACGGGCGACGCCTGATTTTCCCGAGGCACTTCCACCAGCACGCCCAAAGACAATTCCTCGTGAATAACGGACTGGGAGATGTCCAGGACCGTCGTCCCGGACGCGGCCAACTGATCCATCATCCCGGCCAAAAGACCGTCCCGATCCGTACCGGTCAACTGAATGAGTATGATTTCGCGCATGAAGTTTTCTGTGGGCAATAAAAGCAATGCCGGTTGAAGGTTCGACGGTGAGTAAATCGGACAGCGGCGCACTTACCCGCGTCGAACGGAACAGAGCCGTTCTCAAACAAAACGCAGGTGGTCACTGTTCAATGCACCTCATTTCACAGCCAGGACGCCGGATACTTGCTTGAGCAAGCCCCCCGCGTCAAGGGTATCGAATGTAGGCCTGAAGCAGCTTGCCTCCACCGATTTGCAGTTCACCTGCCCAAGCTGAATAACGTCTTGGCGCTGAAATCCTGCTCGACTTGCGACCGTGAGCTGTTATTTTGGCAAGGCGTCCGAAACTATTCAGCACATGCGGTGCATTGCCATTCTCCAGCACTGGATTCCGGCCTTCGCCGGAATGACGTCTCGCACAGTGTCGTATCCAAGTCAGTCATACCGGCGACGGAAGGCCGGTATCCAGTCTGATTTTTCCTTCGATGAACCGAGTAGATACAGGCATCCTTTCATCTCTCTGCTTCACGGGACATATCAAACCCTCAGCTTCAGACTCAAGGCTGTCTACGTCGCCATGCTCCGGGCCAGCTCGCCCAGAACTTGAATACCCGCCTCCAGATCCTGGGAAACGGCATGGCCGCAACTAAGCCGGATGTAATTGCTGAATTTGTCCTGGCTGGAAAAGACCACGCCCGGGGCCACGCCGATGCCCATCTCCAGGGCACGATAGAAATACTTTACGGAATCGACGCTCGAGGCCAGTTCCAGCCAGAGCACGGCCCCTCCGATGGGCCGGGTGACTCGGGTGGATTTTGGAAAATATCGCGCGATAAGGCAGAGCATATGCCGCATCTGTTCCTCAATGCCGCCGCGCAGTCGCTTGAGATGACGTTGATACAGCCCGGCCCGGAGATATTCGGCCACGGCCCGCTGGGTCGGCGTGGCCGAGCAGATGTTGGTGGTGGCTTTGACCTCAAAGGCCTTGGTGAAATACCGCCCGGGCATGATCCAGCCCACGCGGTAACCAGCAGCCAGGGTTTTGGAAAACGAGGAACACTGAAGGACCAGCCCCTTGGAGTCGAACGCCCGGCAACTCAAGGGACGGACCGGTCCGAAATGAATATCCGCGTAAACCTCGTCCTCGATCAACGGAATATCCTTTTTCGACAAAATGGAAACGATTTCCTTCTTGGCCTCGTCCGGGGTGAGCGAGCCGTCGGGATTGTTGAAATTGGGATTGAAAATGCAGGCTTTGACGTCGTGCAAGGTTACGGCTCGGCGTACGTCTTCGGGATTAATCCCGTTTTCAGGGCAGGAGGAGATTTCCACGGCCCGGAGCCCCAAGTTTTCCAGCAAATGCAGAAAACAGTAGTATGCCGGAGCCGCGATGAGCACGATGTCCCCCGGCCTGGTCAAAACGCGCAGGGCGATGTTCAAAGCCTCCTGGCAACCGGAGGTGACGATGACTTCCTCGGGACGGGACGGAACGCCGTCCTCCGTAACACGCAGAGCGATCTGTCTTCGCAGCTCCGGGTCCCCCTCGATGGGCTCGTACTGCGCCGCGGCCATGGGCTTTTCGCGAACCATTGAAATGAGAATTCGACTAAGCGCCTTGATGGGCAACAGCTCCTGGCCGATGGTGGCCACGCCGAACGGCAGAATGTCCTCCCGGCCAACCCCCTTGAACACCGTACGGATCAACTCCCCTCGGGTGGCGCTGGTGGGCACGAGATCCGAATGAGTTCGGCAGGGTGGCTCCAGATTGCCGCGAAAGCCGGGGCGCACGAAAAAACCGGATTTTGGCCGAGCCTCAACCACGCCCTTGCGCTCCAATTCCAAATACGCCTGATTCACCGTGGCCAGGCTGACCCGGAGCCTGCTGCTCTGCTTACGGAGCGAAGGAAGTTTGTCCCCAGGGCGCAGCACGCCGTGTTCGATCTGTTCCATGACCTGTTTTTCCACGGCAACATACCGAAATTGCTCGGAAGGCATTCGCGACATCTCCATTTTTCTTCTCCCTAGCCGCAAAACTGTTATAGTTGTTTTTTCGTTTTTCTGTATCTGTTCATAAAACAGATTTCAGGGTCTAACTCTCCTCACCACGGCGGGTCAAGGACTGCCCACATTCGTAAGAGATGAGTACGAAGAAACCTTCAGTTTCAGGAGGCGACCATGGTCACGGGGAGATGCACGGATCGCGTTGATGCACCGAGCATGGGAACAGGGGTGTTGCAATGGTTACGGAAACGGATGACCACCCTTGGCGGTAAAGTGCTTGCCCTGGCCGGACTGCTTCTGGCCAGACGCCCCGTGGAAATCACCCTGCGCGACAGACAAATCGCCACCGTCCCCGGACGAAGACGGGTGCGCGTTGTCTGCCTCAGCGGTCGGGCCTGGGTCACGTCCGAGGGCGACGGCAAAGACTACGAGTTGAGGCCGGGCAACGAGATCAAGCCCGGCGGCTGGGGCAAAACCGCCATAACCGGATACGGCCCGGAAACCAGAATTGCGATTTTGCGTTGATTCGAAGACTTCGTGGCCGATATTCGGCAATTCGGTGGCGGGCGATTCCGTCCGCGATGCCGCCCCGGGTATCGCGCCGATGAACACGCCGAACGACAAAGCCCCGGCGACTTTACATCGTCCGGGGCTTTGTGGGTTCCACTGACTCTTTTGAATACGGGCCACTCAGAAGGGCACTTCATCCATTCCACTTTCTGAAGGTTGAGCCATGGGCCCCGGGGCGTGGCGATCCTCGGGCATGGGGGCGTCCTCGGTGCGCTGCCCCTTGGAATCCATGGCCTGGACCCGCTGGGCCACGATTTCCGTGGTGTATCGATCCTGACCTTGCTGGTCCTGCCACTTGCGGGTCTGGAGCTTGCCTTCCACCATCACCAACCGGCCCTTGGTCATGTAGTTCCCCACGAACTCGGACTGTTTGCCCCAGACAACCACCCGGTGCCATTCCGCTTTCTCAACTTTCTGACCGTCCTTGTCCGTGTAGGACTCGTCCGTGGCCATGGTGAAGTTGGCCACCGGCTGTCCGCTCTGGGTATAGGCCAGCTTCGGGTCTTGCCCGAGCCTGCCGACAAGGATGACTTTATTCAGCGATCCACTCATGATTCCTCCTACGGTGTCAGGAAGGTCTGCTTCTTGACCAAGCCTTCCAGTTCATCCAGCGCGTCTTCCAATTCATAGGTGATCCGGTCGGCCGCATCGGCTTGACGATCGGCCAGGGCGTCTTCCAAGCGCCGATCCAGTTCTCGCAAGGCTCCAACATCCTTTGCCAGGGAATTTTTGAGATCCTGAGGCCAATCCTCCCCGAACTTCCATTTATCTTCCAGCGCGGCCACCAATTCCCGAACCCCGACAACCTTCAAATCAGCGTAGTGTTTTTCACCCCAGCTCAGCCTGCTCAGTGCGGGCCACTGCCGATACACTTCATCCGGATCATACGTGGTTGCGCTGACGCGAATCTGCAAAACCTTGCCCATGCTTTTCCTCTCTTCTCTAGAGTGCTGGATACGGGTTGGTCCGAAGTACCAAGGAGTCAGCCCTGTTCTTCCCATTCGCTCTGAACCCGGCTGACCACATCCTGAATCGCGGAAAGCTCATCCTTGCGGCAAACGCCGATCAGGGGCGCTCCAGCGTCGACGTTTTGATTGGCTTCGAAATACACGGCGTAGATGATGCCTTCCGGCCCGACGTAATTCAACTGGCTTTCCCGTTTCATCCGCGAAACGATGAACAGGTCCATATCCGGTCGAACCTCAACGGACTGACACCCTTTGGACTTTACTTTGATGTCAATGTCCGGGCGAAAATAGTACTTGGCTCGCTCCGGCGCGTTGAACAGGTGCAACGTCTTCCGCAACAGCCGATCCAGCACTTCCTCTTTGCTGAGAAAATGCCGAATGGTCATCAATCGCGTTCCGGCCTCAACGAATCGTCCCGCCAGTTCCGTATGTACATGCTCCACAGCGCCCTTAAGGGCGGCATGGATCGGCTTCTTATTCTTTTCCCGGTCAAGACGGGCGAGCAACGTCCCAGGCTTTTCACGCCACGCTCCGGACGGCCCGACGACGTTCGCCCCCGGAGCGTCCACCACAAACTCCACGGTCCCGGTATGCGGCGCCGTGATGACAACTTCCTCGAAGGGAGAAGCCTTAATCTCATCCAGCAGCTCGGTTATGTTCAGCAATCAGCACCCCCAACTTCCATGTTTTTCCCGTACTCGCACGAGGCCTCGGCAAAGCTAAAGGCCGAGATCGTAGGCGATCAGCGGTAATACAAATTCCTTCCTCCCACGGTCAGGAGGGCTTGGTATACGTTCTTGCGCATCTCACGGCGATCCCAGACGCCCTGAATATGCCCGCGCGACAAAGCCTGATATGCTCCGTGATAGTGCGGCTCCACGGGCATTCCCGTGGTTTCCTGAATCACGCCGGGACCGGCGAAACCAACCCTGGAGGAACGAATCGCGAATTGGTACGGGGAACAACCCAGAAAGCTGGCCACGGGGCCTGCGTAGGAATTCGTGTCGTACACCACGAGATAGAGCCCGCCGTCTTCCAGGTAGCGCCGAACGGCCATGGTACACCGCGGCATCTGGATGACGCCCAGGGTACCCTCCTGAATGCGGATTCCGGCCGTACCGTGGACATAGGCGATGAACGGGAAGTGCTTCTTCCGCGCCCGGTCCACGGCACGAATGAACTTCTCTCCTTCCGCCGCGCCGACAGAGCCTCCTCGAAAGCCTGCAGTGAGCATGGCCGTAACCACGTTCACGCCATCGATGGTGGCCTCGAAGGTCATGCACGAGCTTTTCAATCCCGTCTTGCGCTTGGCTTCCTCAAGTTTCAGGTCCAAGCCCTCGTAACCTAAAGGATTCTTTGCCTCGATCTGCGCATTGAATTCCCTGATGGAATCCGGGTCGTACACGTTATGCAAATACCATTCGTATTCCATCGAAAAATGATGCCCGCAGTGAATGCAGACCCCGGCCCACTCGCCGAACAGGTCCGGCGCCCACATATCCAGACAGCCGTGAATCGGCGTGTTGGGGCAGGTGATGGTCAGGTCCTGTTTGGCCTTGGGGCTGAGATACTCTTTTTTCGACTCCGCCTCGCGCTCCTCCCAACGGGACAGTTGGGTCAGCTGGCACTGATCTCCGCCTCCGTCTCCCTCGCTTCCGGTCAGGGAGCCTTTAATCCGCTTGATGGGCGCGAAGCACTTGTTCAGCACCACCTGAAATTCGGCTCCCACGTCTTCGGCTACCTGGGTTACCTTTTTCTGGTGCTTGCGCCAAAAATCGTACTTGAAAAAGGAATAAACCGACCACCCCAGATCCGTCCCATAGTCATATACTCTTCGCCCCAGAGAGCGTCGATCCAGCACGGCATGTTGGCTCATGGTCATAAAGCGCTGGTAGCGCTTCCAAAGCAATCGTTCCCGAGCAGCTCCGCCGAGCTTCCAACGGACGAAAATATTCTCCGCGTTAGCTCCGGGAGACTTCTTCTGGCGCATGACGGCCTTGGCCCGGAAGTAGTTCATCCCGCGAACCCGCAAGACGATTTCATCCGTGGCGTTGATCACTTCCTGACGCAGTGTTCGGAAAAAATCAAAATGTTCCGTCCGCGCTCCCAGCACAGGCTCCTGGATGATCCTGTCCACGAGCCCCAGGGCCAGGTTGTCTTCAGCGGTGATCTTGAGCTGTTTTGCGCACTTCTCCACCAAATCCGGCGGAACTCGCTGCCCCTGTCTGATACGGCCCTCAATGGCCGCCGCGCCTTCCGGGGAAATCACTGAATAATACCCGTGGGAGAGCATCAGCCGCACGTCGGCCAACCCGATGGCCTCCGCGCCTCCGGACCCGCCTTCGGAAAAAATGGCGATCACCGGGACCCGCAGTCCGGCCATTTCATAAATATTCCGGGCAATCTGCTGGGCCGCTCCGGGATAGTCCTCAACGGGAAACGCACCGGGCGTGTTCACGTAGGCGTGGATGGGAATGTTCTCGGTTTCCGCGACCTTCATATACTGCAAGGCCTTGGCGTTTCCCCAGGGTTTGACCGAACCGCCGTTGCGGAACTCCTGGCCATGGCCTTTCTCCTGGCCGATGACCATCACGGATTGGTTGAAGACCTTGTTGCCCACTCGGCGGGTGATGTAGGCTCTGGCAATCAACATGCTGGGGTCTACGCTGTACTCGTCCTGACCACCAATTTCCGTGTAGTTGTCATAGACATGCTCCAGAATGTCTTTCAATGAAATCCGCTGAGGATGACGAACGATCCGGACCCTGTCCATGGGCGTGAGTTGTCGTTCCAGTTTTTTCTCCAGAAAACCGAACAAATCCTCTAGTGAAGAAGTCTGCCGAATCTGTTCCGAAGGATCAAGCTTAGGTAACTGCTCCTCGAACTCCTGAAGTTTGGCCCGCAAAAGCAAAACATTCTCATTTTCTTTCGGGCCGAAAATATCCTGTATGTATTTCAGCCGCTCACGCAGATCAAAAATGGTTTTATCTATATCCATCACGATTTATTCTCTAAAGTGCCAATAAGGGTTGGTGCGGACAATCCTTGAGCTGTGTCCTCCACGGTGCGAAGAGACCCGGACGAAAACTCCGAACTCTCAAGTCAGCATCTCGTGGCCCAAGTGATTCTCGGCTGCAAAGGCATGAAAAATCCTAATCAAAACCCCTGTTCCCATGACTTCACGGATGAGGGGCGTTCGAATGATGCTCTCGAAGTGTATACGTCAAACTTCTCATGGAGAAATTCAAAACATCAGCAGCATATCCGTTTTTTGACGCAAATAAGCGATGTTGGACTGCAACGGCGCCCCCTGGGCATTTTTGCCTTCCAGCACCAAATTGTCCAGAAACGCCTGACCACGTTCCCGCGCCTGATGCAGCGTTTCTCCCCAGACAATGCCCAAGGCTAGGTTTGGGTCGTATTCGGTTGGAATGTCGTACGGTTTGTCCGTGGGTACATGCGTGAAGACCTGGGCCCAAGGCTCGTCTTTCCAAGAGAAACGGTCGATTCGCCCGACCCAGGGGGCGAACTTGTTATCCGGCTCCTCGGCGATGATCCGGTACTCGATCCCGACACCGTCGAATACGATGTCTTTCTGGGCGTATCCCATGGGCTCGCCCAGACCCAAACGGATCTGTTCCGCGATCAAGTTGACCTGCTTTTTCCCCGGAAGCCTGGAAATAATGGCGCTGACCCCGTTTTCCACTTGGATACGGGTGTTCACTTCCAGCAAAAACGGCTGCCCGCTCGGCGTGACGATCCACTCCCAGGTGCCGACGTTGTCGTAACGGACCTCCCTGGCCATGGTCAGGGAATGGTTGATAATGGAATCAAGCACCTCTCCGGCATCAAAGGCATACGTCACGAATTGCGGGGTGAAGCCAGGAGCGACTTCGATCCGCTTTTGCCGCCCGATACTTTGCACCGAACAGTTTCTGGTACCGAAGTGGACGATGTTCGTCCCGGAACGTTCGGCCACGATCTGCACTTCAAGGTGGTTGAAGTCAAAGATACGTTGCTCCACCAGCACGCCTTCATCTCGAAATTGTCGTTTGGCGTAGTTGCGCACCCGACGAAAGGTAGCTCGAAATTTATCCGGGTCATTGACTTCCTCGATCCCCATGCCCCCGCCTCCGGCGGAAGCCTTGACCAAAACCACCGGCCTATGCACGCCTTGATCCACCTGAAATGAAAAAAGGGCCTCGGCGATGCTCTCGGCTTCGATCTCATCGTACAGCGGACGATCCGAGCCGGGGATGGTCGGAATGTTCAGACTCCGGGCCAAGCGCTTGGTATTGATCTTGTCTCCAAGATCTCGAATAACGGCCCAGGAAGGCCCGATGAAAATCAACGGACGGCCGCGCTCGCTGGCACGACGGGCAAACCGGTGATCCTCGGCGTAAAACCCGTACCCAGGATGGATGGCGGTCGCCCCAGAGACATCCGCCACCGAAAACATTTCGTTTGGGTCGTAGTAGGAACTGATCCTGTACAAAGCCTGATCACCACCCAACTCCACGGCCAGACGGCAATGCCCGGACGCCACGTCCTCCTTGGTGGTGACGCAGACGAAATCCAAGCCGAGCTGCTCGCAGGCCCGAATGATCCGAATAGCGATTTCGCCACGATTGGCGATAAGAACTTTATGTTTGCTTCGCGTTTGCTTCATCCTTGCCCTGCTGTTTCTGAAGTTTACGATTCCTGATCCATCGCTTTTGAATTTCCAGGCTGAGCTTGTCCATACGCTGCTCCTGGAGCTTGGACATACTCGGGAACGTACACGCCACCAGGATGTCATCCCGGATCGCGACGATCTTGGCCTCAAGCCCTGCAATCCAGACTTTTCCCTGGACATGCACGTCCAACAAAAAGCCTTCTCCAACACGATGGGATTTGGATTCATCCTTGAAGGCCAGCCCAAAAGTGCTCAAATCAACAACTGGATAGGACGCATCCCGTTCCGAAACCCAAACACTGAGTCCCGGCAAATGGACGCGGACGGCCCGTCTTTTGTGGTCCTGGTAATCGTCACCTGGATAGTCGACCGAAAAGTCGAGCAATTCAATTCCCAATGCGCTTCTCCAAGACGAATTCGACTCGTCTGTTTCTGCTTCGATTCTCGTCAGTGGTATTAGGAAACAGAGGATACATTTCCGCTAGCCCAGTGGACGTCAGACGTACCGGCTCAATGCCGAGTTCCATAAGATAGCGTAAGACATTCACGGCACGCAAGGCGGATATTTCCCAATTATCTTCGAATCGTCCACCGCTTCGGGGGGGAATATCATCCGTAAAGCCTCGAATATTAATGGTTTGATCGTGATACCGAATAAAAAAATCCTTAAGTTCCGCGATGACGCGCCGTCCTTCGGGAGTCAAGTTGACCTGCCCCAGTCCGAACAAAACATCGCCCGGTACCCGCAAGGTGATCGTTCCTTCATCAAATATGGCTCCAACGACTCCTTCCAACCCCTTGGTATTCTGATAATAACGAAAATCAGAAAAAATACGCTGCTGATTCTCAACCACCTGTCTGTGCATCATCGCCTGATCGATAAACACACCAATGTCCTCGGCGGGGATTCTATCTGCTCCAAGCGTACCTCCCATGGTATCGCCCAGAGCCATGCGCACGGAGTAAAAGGTCTCCTCAAAACGAGCGTCATCAAATGTCGACATGGTGAAAAGTAGAATAAAGAAGACCAGGAGTAACAAACACATGTCCGTGAATGTCACCATCCAGTCTTTTTCGTCCTCGGCATTCTCGCCGAGTTCGGACTCCAAGCCAACGGAATTTTGAGGAGAAGATTGAAAATCAGCGTTCACTGCGACGGTCCTTGGGAGGAACGAAAGAAGAGAGTTTTTCGTAGACGAGCCGTGGATTATTGTTTTCGAGAATGCATTTCGCGCCTTCAAAAATAATGTACAGATGTAAAACTTCCTCTTGACTCTGGCTCCGCAATTTTCCAGCAACAGGCAGGAAGACCAAGCTGGCCATCATGGCGCCATAGAAAGTGGTCAGCAAGGCAACGGCCATGGCCGGACCAATTGATGACGGATCATGTAGCGAAGCCAGCATCTGCACGAGGCCGATCAGCGTACCGATCATACCGAAGGAGGGAGCATAAGCCCCCATTCGCTTGAAGACATCGTGTACAATATGATGTCGACGACGCAATGAGGCGATCTCAATGGCCAACATTTCCCGAATCAACATGGGATCCGCGTTGTCGGCAATCAGCTGGCAGGCTTTTTTTAGGATCATGTTCTCGGTCTTGATGTTTTCTAGTGCCAGCAACCCCTCTCTGCGACTGATATCCGCGATCTTGACCATTGTGTTCACCACATCGATCTCACGCACCTTTCGTGAAAGAAAAATTTTAAAAGCCGCCGTGTGCGCTTGAATAATATCGTTGAGAGGATAATTGACACAGATAGCAGCCAATGTCCCGCCGACAACGATAAAAAAGCCGGGAACATTGACAAAGGTGTCCACTGCTCCGCCAAGGAAAATCGCGATGAGAATCAAAGACGTACCGGCAATGATACCGAATAATGTCGTCTTATTCATTGCTTTTATCGCCCTTTGTCTTCAAAATGAAACATTAAAAAACGCCGAGGGGCAAAGTGCCCGCCTCTCGTGGTATCTCAAAATACATAATACATAAACAAGCATCCAGGAGAAAAGCCAGAGATGACCAGCACCATTCTTAAGCTAGAAACCGCGGCGGCCGAAGCTCTGTCCCCTCGATTCATTTCTCGCTCGCCAGCTCCTGTTGGCATTATCCTCGGGACCGGACTTGGTCAATGGGTGGAAACCCTGCAAGCCTTTCAGGCTATTGATTACACGCAGATCCCAGACTTTCCAAAAGCCACCGTCCAAAGTCATGCAGGTAGGCTTTGCGCGGGACGGGTCGGAAATGTTCCCGTTTTGGCTCTCCAGGGCCGTTTTCATCTTTACGAGGGATATACGCCGGACGAGGTCTGCTTTGGCTTGCGTACCCTGGGACTGCTGGGGGTAAAAAAGGTGATCATAACCAACGCCGCCGGCGCTCTCAACCCTCTTTATCAACCGGGAGAGATCATGGTCATCACCGATCAAATCAACCTCACGGGACGCAACCCGTTAGTCGGCCTCAACTATGGAGAGCCGCTTTTCCCAGACATGAGTCAATTATTTTCTCCACGGCTGGCCGACTTGGCCCACTCCACCGCGTCGCGATTGGGCCAGCGGCTTCAAGGCGGCGTTTACATGGGGATTCTCGGTCCCAGCCTGGAAACCCCGGCTGAAACCAGAATGTTTCGCCGACTCGGCGCGGATGCCATCGGCATGTCCACGGTCATGGAAACCATCGCTGCCAAGCAGATGGGCATGGAAATCCTAGGGCTTTCCTGCCTAACGAACAAAAACCTTCCGGACTGCATGGAGCCGACTTCACTTGAGGAAATCATTTCCGTGGGAAAAGACATTGGCAACCGTCTCTCCCTCTTGCTCGACCAAGTGGTCCCACGAATGTAAATGAAGCAGCGTTCTTCATTTAAAAGCAGTCACCGTTTCATTCCCGTTCACTTCGGCATTTGAACGCAAAAACGCCCGCTTAGTTATCTAAGCAGGCGTTTTTGTTTTGAGAAATGATCTGGCGGCGTCCTACTTTCCCACGATTAGAACCGCAGTATCATCGGCGCTGGAGGGCTTAACTTCCGAGTTCGGAATGGGGTCGGGTGTGTCCCCTCCGCCAAGGCCACCAGAACAAATTTGGTGATGGGTGGTTGTGTTCAGTGGCATGAGAAAATCCTGGGTTATCCCGGGCACACGCCACACGTCACAAGTCACCATTTCATAGGTAACGAAGTATAGAGAGGTTAAGAC
>NZ_JPIK01000014.1 GCF_000717475.1 Desulfonatronum thiodismutans | reverse complement strand
GCAACCCCGAAAGTTGAGTTAATGAAGTTCTAGAGCAAGAAAATGTCCCTGTGCAGATTATGAAACAGGCCCTCACTCAGAATGAAGATGTTGAACAGAAAGTTGCGAAAGCCGCAGACGATTTGAAGTTGGTAAACATCAAACTCAACAATGAAATTGCTGAGCGAATAGACATCGAATCTGAACTCGCCAATACGAAGACCGATTTGGCAGAAGCACGCGACGATTTATCAAAAGCCCAGGTAAAAACGGAAGAAGCGCAACAAAGTGCGCTTCAGGACCCACTCACGGGTCTTCCGAACCGTTTATCATTTGAACAGGGCCTCAACCAGGGGTTGATCCAGGCAAAACGGCACGGATGGGGACTTGCCGTCCTATTTATTGACATCGACAAATTCAAGAGTATTAACGACTCTTATGGTCATGATATTGGAGATCAGGTGCTGCTGATGGTGGCAAATCGTTTAAAGTCTTTTGTACGCGATGAAGACATGGTCAGTCGCTGGGGAGGTGACGAATTCGTATGCCTGTTGTTCGGAGTCAAACAAGAATCTGACGGAACTTACATTGCAGAGAAGATGATAAGTCTTATTTCAGAATGTTCCGAATTTAATGGGCATGTTATTTCTATAATGGCCAGTATTGGTATTGCAATTTATCCAGCAGATGGAGATACGAGCGATATTCTTTTCAAAAATGCCGATACAGCAATGTATAAAGCCAAGGGCACAGAGAAGCGTGTTGTGCTGTTCCGAGAACTTGGCGAACGGAGAACGGGCTAACAATGAGTGTGCTGGGTGAAGCCTCTGCGCTACAGGTGGCGATAAGATAAGATGACGCTACTGGACTGCCCCGCAAGCCCCAACTGCGTTTCCAGCCAGGCCACGGACCCGGCCCGCCGGGTGGAGCCTCTGCCATATCCTCCCGCCCAAGAGCATCTGGCCCTGAAGACCCTCCTCCAGGTGCTCCGCGACCTGCCGCGCACGGAGATCACCGAGCAATCTCCTTCCCTGGTCAAGGCCGTGGTCCAAAGTGCCCTGTTTCGCTTCAAGGACGATCTGGAGTTCCATTTCGACCACGAAGCCGCGGTCATCCACATCCGCTCGGCCTCGCGCACCGGATACTGGGACCTGGGCGCGAACCGCCGCCGCGTGGACCGAATCCGCGCGGACTTCGTCGCGCTTCTGGCCAAGATGTCCTGACGCTCCGCCAAATCGACATTTTTCGTGTACCGGATTGTCCATCGCCGCGAAGTCTACAGGTAAATCGATCGAAGGAGAAAAGGCATGATTACTTTGAATCCAAGTATTTTGGAACACGACGGCAAAAAAGCCTTCGTTGTTTTGCCTTACGAGGAATTCCAAAAGGTTCGGGAGGAACTCGAGGATTACGAGGACCTCAAGGATCTTCGCGCGGCAAAAACAGAAGAAATGAACGCCCCCGTCACCCTACTCGGCACTGTTCGGGAAGAACTGAACATCTGAGCCAAAACCGGCGGCATCGCTTTGTCGTGACCGCGCCGCCGATGTGTCTGGCATCAGTCCGACTTTTCTCGCCCCGCTAACACGTCGAACTACTCCGCGCGGACTTCACCGCGCTTCTGGCCAGTCAGTCCTGACGAGCTTCCCCGCAAGCCTCACTCTCATACGCAACTTGATCATGATCTCAAGGAAGAATGGCAAAAGCTTTCTTGTCAATAGTCCGATACACTCTGAAATCTCGATCATCCAGGGTCACGACGTTCAATATCCGAGATTCCGAGGCAAGAACAACGAGGCTGGCATCAGCGAAATCCATGGGCAGGTCGGCATATTTGCCCATGAGGGTCTTGGCGGATTCCAGTGCCTGAAGATCCGTTGGAACGATCGTGACAATGCCCCGCAGGACATAATCCATGGCAGCCTGCTGGGCTTTCAGGGAAAAGTTCAGAAGATACAGGACTTCCGTCAGCACGGGCTCCGTCGAGTACAGCTTGCCGGAAAACGCGCCAAACCACTCGACGCACGCCCCATGAGAGGTTTCACTTGCGTCGATCAGCGCAACCCAGGGGCCGGTATCCAACAGGGCTTTCACGACTCGTGGCCCTGCATTCCTTTAAGAATGTAGCGGCGGTGGTTTCGGCCCAGATCAGGAATTCCGCTGTTGACGACGCCGATCAGGTCCGACGCCTTATTGATGGGCTTGTCCTCCTGCCCCTGGACGACGTCGAAACGTTCAAGAAAGTCCTTGATGGCCAATCTGGCGATGTCCGACTTTTTCAAACCGGTTCGCACTGAAAGATCTTGGACTTGTGTCATGTATTCTTCAGATATGCGGATTGTCATTTGCATAATCGCCCCCTTTGTAATCAAAACGACTACAGGCTATGCGTCCGACTCCACCAAGTCAATAAAGCTGTGATCAACCATAAAATCACTAACCCATCAGACCAGCCCGGATCTGAACGACCAAGGAAAATCATGAGCAAAACCATGCCTCAACTTTCCGATAAACAAATACACGGCATCCTTTTCGACAAAGACGGCACGCTGTTCGACTTTCACCGAACATGGCACTCGGTCATAACCAAGGCGGCGGCCATGGCTTCCGGAGGCGATGAAAGGCTTGGCCGCATCTTACTGGAAGCGGGAGGATTTGATCCGGCGACGTGTCGGTTTCAGGCTGATTCGGTCATTGCCGCGGGCCATGCCGGAGAGCTGGCCGAGCTTTGGCGGGGGTTGGGCGCAGTACTTCCTTTGGACGACTTGCAAGGGCGATTGGATGCGCTTTTTGCCGAGGAGGCCCTGGCAAGCGCCGTGCCCGTGACGGATCTGCGCCCGCTGTTCGCGCGCCTGACCCGACTAGGCCTGCGCCTGGGCATCGCCACCAACGACAGCGAAGCCTCGGCCTCGGCCACCGTGGAGCGCTACGCCCTGAAGGAATTCGTGGGCTTTGTCGCCGGATACGACAGCGGATACGGAGTCAAGCCCGGACCGGGCATGGCCCTGGCTTTTTGCGAGGCCGTGAATCTGCCTCCGCACCATGTGGCCGTGGTGGGCGACAGCGGCCACGACATGGCCATGGGGCGTTCGGCCGAAGTCCGCTTGTGCGTCGGCGTGCTCACCGGCGCGGGAACCATGGCGTCCCTGGCTTCCCAGGCCGACGTGGTCCTGCAGGACATAACCGGGTTGCTGGAGCTTCTGGACTGACAGTCATCAGAAAACACCGTTCTCGACAGTCCGTTCAAAAACCCCAAGTGCAAGGAGCAAAAAAAGTGCAAGCTCGAAGCGTATTAATTGATACGTGAGAGTTTGAGCTTTTTGCGGTAACGCGGCAATTGGTTTTTTTTCAGCGGACTGTCAGCGGATCAACGAAATGTGGCGAAACCCAAAGGCAGTGAGGACTGCCCGGGCTACCAGCAGGGCGGCCACGACCACGGCCATGATGCAGACGGAAAAGGCCGCTGCCTGATTGACCGCGCCGCGGTCCTCCAGGAGCAGGACCGAGACCGCGGCCACCTGGGTGGACGGGGTGACCAGGAAGATCACCGCGGAGAGTGTGACCATGCTACGCATGAAGAAGAACACGGCCACCCCCACCAGAGTCGGCCACATCAGGGGCAGGGTGATCTTGCGCATGGTCCGCGCAAAGGTCGCCCCCAGGGTGGAGGATGCCTCGTCAAAGGTGTGGCTGATCTGCTTCATGCTGGTGGAGGCGATCAGAAAGCCCTGGGCGTGGTAGTAGTAGACGTTGCAGATCGCTATCAGGAACAGGGTGCCGTAGAGGGGATAGATGGGATTGCCCGGGGAGTTGAAGGCCAGGATGTAGCCCAGCCCCAGGACCATTCCCGGTACGGCGGCCGGGACGATGCACAGGAAATACAGGGGCGAATCCAGCACGGTGCGGAATTTTTCCGTGACGTACGCAGCCAACCCCGTGGCCGCCACGCCGACGACCGCGGCCATCAGCCCGATGGAGATGCTGTTCCACAGCGGCTGGATGCCGCCCTGGACGTCGAATCGATAGTGCCGCAGCGACAGGTCCATCCGGTACGGCCAGAGATGAGTGAAGCTGGCGAAGATCACGATGCCCACCACGGCCAGGATGGCCAGGCTGATCAGCACCGCGTACCCGGTGAACAGAGTGTCCCGGAGGCGATCAGGCCGGACGTCCAAAGGCTGGGAGCCCTCGGAAATCTGGGCGTACCCCCGGCGGTTGATCCATTTCTCGAAGGCCACGGCAACGGCCACCGGAGCCAGGAGCACCATGCCGATGACCGTGCCCAACTCGAAATTGGCCTGGCCGATGACCTGATTGTAGACCTCCGTGGCCAGGACGCTGTAGTCCCCGCCCACGACCATGGGATTACCGAAATCCGTGATCACCAGGGTAAAGACCACGAAAGAGGAGGCGATCAGGGCGAAGCGGGTGGAAGGCAGGGTCACGGTCCAGAAGGTGCGCAGCGGACCGGCCCCCAGGATGCGCGAGGATTCGTAGAGCCGGTTGTCCGCCAGGGCCAGGGCCGCGGAGAAGATCAGGAAGGCGTAGGGAAAAACGTAAAGCACGCTGGAAATCACGATGCCCCAATAGCCGTAGATGGAAAAGTCCGTGCCCAGGGTGCGGTTGATCAATCCATTGCGGCCCAGAAGCAGAACCAACCCCTGGGCCTGGACCAGGGACGGAGCGAACAGCGGCACCAGGGCGATCAGCCGGAACAGGTTGCGCAGCGGCATTCGGGTCCTCTGGACCGCGTAGGCGAAGCCGTAGGCCAGAACCACGGTGATCACCGTGGTCACCACGGTCACCGCGAAGCTGTTGGACACCAGACGCAAAAAGCGTTGCGAGCCCATCACCGCCGCGTAGTTGGCCAGGCCAAGCCCGTCCGGGGTCTGAAAGCTGCGCCCCAGGATATGCACCAGGGGATACAGCACGAAGACCAGCAAGGGCACGGCGATGGCCGCGGCCACCAGCACCTTGAGCAGGGGTTCCCAGTTAAACGACACGTTGGGCGCAAGACCGTCGGCCCGCAAGTCCTGCACGCCCCCACCCCGGGATGGGTCCGGATTCATTGCCACTCCAGCACGCGCACGGACTCAGGGGCCACGGCCACGCACCGGGACATGCCCACTTCCAGCCCCTCGGCCACCCCGTGAACCTCGGCCAAGAGACGCACGCCGGGAAGGCTCGATCCGTCGCTCCCCGAACCCACGTCCTTCCCGTTGTGATGCAGATGTAGGCTCACCCGGGTCAGGTTGCCCAACCGCGTAATCTGCTCCACCACGGCATGCAGGCGACACCGGGCGTCCTGCTCGGCCAGAAGCTGGATGTCCTCCGGACGAATGCCCACGATAGTGGGCCTTGTCCCGGCCGGTCGGCCGTTTTCCGGCACCGGCAGGCCCAGATCCGCCGGAACGAGGTTCATCCGACCAATGAACTCGGCCACGAACCGGTTTCGCGGCCTACGGTAGAGATCCATGGGGGTCCCGACCTGCATCACCCGCCCGCTTTGCATGACCACGACCTTGTCGGCCATGGTCAATGCCTCTTCCTGGTCGTGAGTGACCATGATCGTGGTGATGCCCAGCCGCTGTTGCAGCTCCCGGATTTCCACGCGCAGTTCCTCGCGGACCTTGGCGTCCAAGGCCGAGAGCGGCTCGTCCAGCAGAAGCACCGCCGGTTTCGGGGCCAGGGCGCGGGCCAGGGCGATGCGCTGCTGCTGGCCGCCGGAAAGCTGGTGAGGATGCTTTCCGGCCTGATCATTGAGATGCACCAGGCTGAGCATCTCCTCCACCCTCCGTCCAACATCCTTCTTGGACCAGCCCCGACATTCCAGACCGTAGGCCACGTTGGCCGCGATGGTCATGTTCGGGAACAGGGAATAGGACTGGAAAACCACCCCGAAGTTGCGATTGCGGGCCGGAACCCGGGACAAGTCCCGGCTGTCCAGGGAAAGTTCCCCGGCATCGTGCGGCTCCAGCCCGGCGATGACCCGCAACAGGGTCGTCTTTCCGCACCCCGACGGCCCAAGAAAACAAACCAGGGACCCGTTCCCGATGGAAATGGAAACATCGTCCAGGGCCTTCAAGTCGCCGAATCGTTTGGTCACATTCCGAATATCCAAGGCCATCGCGTCACCTCGACCGATCGATGTTTCAACGGAAAGCGGTCTTCAGACATTCGCCTGAAGACCGCGTAAAATTGGACGTTTTTTGAACAGCCTGCTTAGCGCTCCAGCTTGTCCTGCCACTGCTGCAGAATCCGGTCCCGGTTTTGCGCGGACCAGGCGAAATCCATGTCCACCATCACCGTGCCGATATCCGCGGGCAGTCCGGCCTTGCGAAAGGATTCCGGCATGGACCCGCCGCTGACCGTGACGATTTCCTTCCACTTGTAGTACTCGTCCACCGCCGCCTTGCTGACCGTCCAGTCCAGGAACCGCTTGGCCGCTTCCTTGTTCTTGGATGACTTCATCAGGCCGGAGGCTTCCAGCTCGTTGCCGGCCCCTTCGGAGGGAATGACCATGGTGATGGGATAGCCTTCGTCGATGTTCTTGATGGCCCGCAGGGCAAAAGAGGCCCCCACGGCGAACTCCCCGGCACTGGCCACGTTGCAGGGCCGGGAACCGCTCTTGATGTACTGGGCGATGTTCTTGTCCAACTCGGCCAGATACTTCCACCCGGCCTCCTCGCCCTTCATCTGTAGGATCGAGGCGATCTGCAGATACCCGGTGCCGGAGCTGGCCGGGTTGGGCATGACCACTTCGCCCTTGAATTCGGGTTTGAGCAGATCTTCCCAGGAAGCGGGCATGGGCAGATTTTTGCGCTGGAGGACTTCGTTGTTCACGCAGAACGCGGCCATGTACCCGGTCTTGGCGAACCAGCGGCCGTCAGGGTCGCGGAACCGGGCCGGAATCCGCTCGATGCCCTTGGGTTGATACGGTTCCAGCATCTCCAGAATCCGGGGATCAACCATGTTCGTCACGGCCCAACCCCAGATCACGTCATGCCGGGGATTGGCCGCCTCGGCCAGCATCCGGGCATGCAGATCCCCGGTGGACAGCCGCAGCATGTTCACCTTCAGCCCCGGCAGATCCCGCTGCATGGCCGCCAAAAACGCCGCGGCCTCGTCCTCTTCGTAGGACGTGTAGACAGTGATCTCGTCGGCCCGGACCTGGGCCGCCGAAAAACCGATCGCCGCGCAGCAGACCACGGCGCAAACCAAAACGAACCGCAACGCGTAAGAGCCAAAAATCTTCATCCGATTGCTCCTTTCTGGGTTTGGGTAAAAAGAGAAGTTCGCGAAACAGCCTTCAGAGCCGCCTCCTCCCTGCAACTACCCTTAATCCAAAGCCCGGAACAATCACTTCGCGTTACGTTTGAATGACAATTGCGTGACGGTGACAATAAAACCAAGGAAAGCGTGAGACGGTATCCGGTCCGAAGATGAGGCGATGTCTTGACTCCAACACCGACACGGGATAACTAGTCAGCTAACTAGTCTTTTGGTTGCCCGTCGATTCAATTCCAAAGCAGAGGTGAAGTGATGCAGACATGGCCGGTACAAGATGCCAAGGCTCGTTTCAGTGAGTTCCTTGACGCCTGCGTCTCCAAAGGTCCCCAGGTCGTAACCCGCCGGGGAACCGAAACAGCGGTGCTGTTGCCCATTGATGCATGGCGACGCCTCCAAGCCGCGGCCCGTCCATCCCTCAAACAAATCCTGCTGATGGAATCTCCACGTACTGAATCTCTTGCTCCGGAGCGGGGCCGGGCGCGTCGCCGTCAGGCTCAAGAATGGGAGTAAGCCATGTACTTGCTGGATACCAATGTCGTCTCGGAACTGCGCAAACCTCGCCCGCACGGAGCCGTCATTGCCTGGCTTGAATCCGTTGACGAGCGTGACCTGTACGTGTCCGCGGTGACGATCGGGGAAATCCAGGCGGGCATTGAATTGACCCGGGACCAGGATGCCCTCAAGGCCAAGGAAATCGAGGCCTGGCTGGATTTGCTCACGGATGCCTCCAATATTTTACCCATGGATGTCCCCGCGTTTCGACTTTGGGCGAAAATGATGCACCGCAAATCCGACACCCTCTATGAAGACGCCATGATCGCCGCCATCGCCGCCGTACACGGCCTGACCGTCGTCACGAGAAATATCTCCGATTTCAAAGTCTTCTCCGTACCCACCCTCAATCCGTTCACCTTCAACGCGCACACGTAAACGACACGGAAACAGTAATCCGGTATCGTCGTTCAGATCATCATTCGCCCTCTTCACCCCGCCATCGCGGCCAAACCTCCGCCGCGCGATCCGCTTTCCCCTCCTCTCGACACTCTTTCCCCGGCCCGGTGCAGAGCCAGAAAATCCCTGGCCCCTTCCTTGCCCAGATACCGGTCCAGGGTTCGCCGGTCGGTTTGGAGCAAGTCGACCAGGACCAGGCCGTCCAGGACGTCGCTGAATTCCCGGTCCACGTTGAATCCCAGCATTTTTCCGCCCAACTTCAGATACTGGCGCAGCAACACCGGAACCCCGGTCTTGTGGCGGTCGATGTCCGTGATGATGTCCGAGACGTCGTCGATGGTCTTGGACATCATGGTCAGCAGGGAGTCGTCCAGGCGGAACAGCCGACGTTGGCGAAAGGGGCGGCGGGGGCGGACGTGGTCGGCCAGTTCGTGCATGTGGCCATGGGCCCGCAAAAAGCCCACCATCAGTTGCCGGGAAAAGCGGTGGTACTCGTTGTCGATGCTCACCGGGCCGAACAAGGTCCGGTATTCCGGATGGCGCAAAATGAACCGGGCGATGCCTTTCCAGAGCAGGAGCAAGGGGGCGTAGTTCTTCTGGTATTCCGGGCGCACAAAGGACCGTCCCAGTTCCAGGGCCGGAACTACCTTGTCCCAGAATCCGGACCGAAACGAGAACAAGGTGCTGGTGTACAGCCCCTTGGCTCCATGATTCTTCAGAATCACGTCCGTGCGCCCCAGCCGGTAGGCCCCGGCAATCCGCCGCTCCCGTTTGTCCCAGAGAAACAGGTGCAGATAATGGGCGTCGAAGATGTCCAGGTCCACCTCCTTGCCCGTTCCTTCCCCGGCCAGTCGAAAGGTCATTTCCCGCAGCCGACCGATTTCGTGCAACAGATGAGGGATGTTCCGGGCCTCGGCCAGATGGACGCAAAATTCATCGGTTTCCAGCAGGATCTGGTCCGCGGACAGGGAATGCTGTTCGAGATGCAGCGGGTTCCCGGCGGCATGCGCGGCCTCCGTAAGCCGTCCGCTTGAACGTTCCATTGGCGGCCCGTCCGACGCATTCGACGGCAAGAGCGGGTGATGGCCCGTCGGGTTATTACGTCGCGACTTGGCTCCGCATTGCAGAAGATAGGTCCGGTGCCGCAGATATCCGATCATGTCGGCGTCCGTGGGACAGTTGGCCAGGTGCTTCGGTCCCAGGGGCCGACCGATGCGCACGCGGACTTCCGAACCGGCTTTGCGCATCAGGGCATGGGGGAGCAGCACGGTCCGCAGCAGCGGATGGATCAGTCCGGCCACGTGGAACAGCGGACCGTTGGTTCCCTGGAAGAACATCGGCACCGCCGCGGCTTCGGTCTTACGGATGATCCTGGCCACGGATTCGCTCCAGGGCGGATCGGCCATGGTCCGCCGCCGAACCTGCAAGTGGGAGACCTCCCCGGCCGGGAATACCCCCAACAATCCGCCCTCTCGCAGCCAGGCCACAATCTTCTTCAGAGCCGCCCCGTTAACATGCACCGTGTTCGCCCCACCCAGGAAGGGGTCCACGAACAGGAACAAGTCCCGCAACACCTCCACCCGTTGCAGCAGGTGATTGGCCATGATCTTCAAATCCGGCCGCCGCTTGCGCAGCACCGCGGCCATGACCAGCCCCTCCAGCGCTCCGAAGGGGTGGTTGGCCACCACGACCACCGGTCCGTCCTTTGGAATGCGCTCCAATTCAGCGTCGTCCAGGACCACGCTGATGTTCAGGGCCTTCAGCGACCGGTCCAGGAAATCAACCTGGTCTTGGCCCCCCAGCGTCTGATCCAGACCGGACAGGACTTCCCCGTACTTGCGATTCAAATAGCTCAGGGCCAGCACTTTCTCCAGGGAAGGCTTGGCCAGGCCGAACAATTTGTTGGGCAGCGGGCGGATAAAGGGTGAAGGCAGGTCGATCAGGCAAGGCGAAGCAGTAGCTGTGGCGCTCATCACGGACATCCTCCGGCTCTAGACGGTTGGTTTGGAGTGAGATGCCCATCCCCTACCCAAGCTTCCGGCCAGAAACGTGACCATCCGGTGACCGCAAGGTGGATTTTAAGTGACAAAACGTAATGTCACCAAAACTTCACGAACATGACATCTTTGTTCACCGGACGATCATCAAAACGACACGGAGGCAATTTATCCGGTTGCGAGTTGTCATTGAAGAATCCATGGAGGTTCTCTTGTACCCACAATCTCATGCTCACTCAGCGGCTCTCTCCGCGCAAGAACTCGGCCAATCCAGCCTGGATCTCGGCGTGGTCCAGGATATCTTCGAACATGCGAAACCGCTCGGTCACCACGAAAAAGCTTCAAACCTGAATTTGGGTTTTGGTTTTTTCTACTATGGACTGGCCCGAGCCCTTCGGCCCAAACATACTCTGGTCATCGGCTCCGGCCACGGCTTCAGCGTGATCTGTCTGGCACTGGGGCTCAAGGACAACAAAAAAGGGCGGCTGACCTTCGTCGACCCGTCCTATTCCCTGTCCCAACACGGCCCGTTCAAGACCATCGGCGGCCAAGACAACTGGTCTGATCCGGAAGCCGTCCGATCCCGCTTTTCCCGCTTTGGCCTGGAAGACATCGTTCAGCATTTCAAGATGACCAGCATGGAATTCTTTACCGCTTACAAAGACCTCAAGCTTCCGAAAATCCAACTGGCGTTCATCGACGGCAACCACTCCTACAAAAACGTGCGCGAAGATTTCCTGGGGGTCCACCGCAACAGCACGAAAAATGCGTATGTCCTGCTCCATGACACGAACATCTATATCCGTGAAATGCTCAACCATTCCGGAGTCAAACGCTGGTTGAAACATCTTCGCGACCACCCAAAACGCTTTGAGGTCGTGGACTTTCCATTTTCCTCCGGCGTGGCCTTGGCCCGCATCCGCGACAACACCCCATGGAGGCCTGAACAGTGACCGCGTCCCTTCTTGTTATTCTGCTGCTTGGCTTGGGAGTCTTTCTTTTTTGGCGCTTTTATTGGTTTTTTCGCAATCCCGAGCGCCGGGAGCCGACAGGCGAGGGACTGCTCAGCCCGGCTGACGGCAAGGTGGTCTACGTGCGCAAGGTTGAACCCAGGGAACCGGTGCTGACCATCAAAAAAGGCCAGGAAGCCCGGATCATCGACATTCTCAAGGAAGACGACGCCAAACCCAAGGTGATCATCGGCGTGTTCATGAGCCCGTTTGACGTCCACTACAACCGGGCACCCATTAGCGGAGAAGTACAGACAATCACCCACTACCCGGCCCAGTCCACGAACCTGCACATGGGCCCCATGCACTGGCGCAGCATCCTGAACCGCCTGCCCCTCTACCGCAACTGTCTGCATATCATCCAGAACGAACGGACCGTGACCAGGATCAAAGGACTGTTCAAAGGTTCGGACCTGACGGCCTACATCATTCAAATCGCGGCCAAAAGTGTCAGCGGGATCGACGTCTTCATTCCCATCGGAGGGTCCGTGCAACGGGGAGAGGTGTTCGGAATGATTCGGATCGGCTCTCAAGTGGACCTGGTCGTCCCCTGGAGAGCGGACATGGAAGTCAAGGTCGTCCCCGGAGACAGGGTGCGGGCGGGTGAAAGCATCCTCATTGCCTGAGGTCCAGAGGCTTTCAGGCGTACCAAGTCAGCTAATCAGGGAGGTGAATCATGGAACCGATGACCAAGGCCGATCTGCACGTCCACTCCAAGTACTCCAAGCGTCCGTCCCAATGGGTGCTGCAAAAGATCGGATGCTCGGAAAGCTACACCGAGCCGTTGCACATTTATCGCATGTTGCGGGACAAGGGCATGGACCTGATCACCATCACGGACCACAACACCATCGAGGGCAGCCTGGACATCGCCCACCTGCCGGACACCTTTGTCAGCGAGGAGATCACGGCCTACTTCCCCGAGGATCGCTGCAAGGTCCACGTCCTGGCCTACGACATCACCGAGGCCCAGCACCGGGAAATCCAGAAATACCGGGACAACGTCTTTGATCTGGCCGGGTATCTGCGCCGGGTCGAAATCCTGCACGTCCTGGCCCACCCGCTGTTCTCGGTCAACGACAAGCTGACCAAGGCCCATTTTGAACAGTTGCTGCTCCTGTTCAAGCATTTCGAGATCAACGGGGCCCGGGACGAACACCTGAACATCAACCTGAAGCGCATTCTTGGAGGTCTCTCCCCGGAGGACATCCAGCGCCTGGAGAACGTCCACGACCGGGCCGCCCTGCCTCCCGAGCCCTGGATCAAGCACCTCACCGGCGGCTCGGACGACCACAGCTCCCTGAACATGGCCCGGACGCACACGGTGATGCCTGGACGCCGGGACACAGCCGACTTTCTGAACGGCGTCCGAAACGGCGAGGCCATTCCGGAGGGCGTTTCCTCCTCTCCCCAGACTTTGGCCCACAACCTCTACAGCATCGCCTATCAGTTCTACGCCCAGAAATTCGAGCTGAGAAAACACGTCAACAAGGACATTCTGCTCAAGTTCATCGACCGCAACCTGTATCCGGGCCGGGAGGAGGAATCCGGGCTGCTGGGCTCCCTGCACGCCCTCTGGTCCCAGAGGATTCGCCCCAGAATCGGACCCGGCTCCCGTCGCAACCCTCCGGAGCAGCTCCAGGACCTGCTACGCTACGAGACGGCCCGGCTGATCTGGAACGACCCGGAACTTATGTCCATCGTCCGCTCCAGCGACAACGGGCGGGAGGGTCAGGGCAAGGCGTGGTTCTCCTTCGTGAACCGCTCCGCCAACCAGGTCATGAAGCATTCAGCGGACCACATGCTGCGCAAAATCGCCCAGGGCAGCATCTTCAACATCTTCCACTCCCTGGGCTCGGCCGGAGCCCTGTACACCCTGCTGGCCCCCTACTTCCTCTCCTACTCCATGTTCGCCCACGACCGGAAATTCAGCCGGGAAATTCGGGAAGCCCTGGCTGCGGACAAAAGGATGTCCAGGGAAGAGCAAGCTGGAGGGCGGGAAGCCCGAGATGATGCCCGGAACGGGTCACGCGTGGACGCCGCCCCCCGGGTGGCCCATTTCACGGACACCTACTACGAGGTCAACGGCGTGGCCCTGACCCTTCAGCAGCAGCTTTCCCTGGCCCAGGCCACCAGCAAGGACATGACCATCATCACCTGCGCCCCGGACGAGGCGGTCCGGGCCGCGGACGGCGTGCAAAACTTCACCCCCATCGGCGTCTTCGAACTGCCGGAATACCCCGAATTGAAGCTGTTCTACCCGCCGGTGCTGGAAATGATGCGCTTTTGCTTTGACAAGGAAATCACGCACATTCACTCCGCCACCCCGGGCCCCATTGGCCTGGCCGCCCTGGCCCTGGCCAAGCTGATGCACCTGCCCATCTACGGCACCTACCACACCTCCCTGCCCCAATACACCCAGTGCCTGACCCAGGACTTTGCCATGGAAGAACTGATGTGGCGGTTCACGCTCTGGTACTACGACCAGATGGACCTGGTCTTCGCTCCGTCCCACGCCACGGCCAACGAACTGATCGCCAAGGGCCTGCGCCCGGAAAAGGTCCGGGTCTATCCACGGGGCATCGACATCGAGCGCTTCCACCCCTCCAAGCGCAACGGTTTCTATGAAAAGCGCTTCCAGCTTCGCGACGAGACCAAACTGCTCTACGTGGGCCGGGTGTCCAAGGAAAAAAACCTGCACGTCCTGGAGCAGGCCTTCCGGGATCTGGCCCGGGAACGGAACGACGTGCGGCTGATCATCGTGGGCGACGGCCCGTATCGGGAGGAGATGGAGCGCAACCTCGGCGGCACGCCCGCGGTTTTCACCGGCTACCTGGACGGCGAAGCCCTGGCCCAGGCCTACGCCTCGGCGGACGTCTTCGTCTTCCCCAGCACCACGGACACCTTCGGCAACGTGGTCCTGGAAGCCCAGGCCTCCGGCCTGCCGGTGATCGTCTCCGCCGAAGGCGGACCCCAGGAAAACCTGATTCCCGACCAGACCGGATTCATCGTCCCCTCCACCACGGCCCAAGCCTACCGCCAGGCCATGACCACCCTGCTGGACAACCCGGACCTGCTTCAAAAAATGAGCGCCCAGGCTCGAAACTACATGGAGAACCGCTCCTTTGGCCGATCCTTTGATCAGGTCTGGGCTTATTACGGGCAAACAGGGTGAAACGCGGGTGCTTCCAAGAGGGTGGCCTTGCCATGTCGGGCCATCCGGCTCCCTTAGCTGCCCGCGGCCCCGCAAAGCATTCGCCAGAGTTACGGAAGGGTTTGAATTTTCCGTCCTGATCGGCTTGCGGCATTCAGAACATGTTCGGCCCATTTGTTCAGGCTTGATCCGCTCCTGGCTGCGGCTTTTAATGCCGCGGCATGAACCGTGGGAGCTATGCGCAGCATCAGTCGGCCGCTGGCGGGCTTCTCCGGTACGCTGCCAAGCTGCTCGCAAGCGGTGACGTAATCATCAATGGTGGAATGAAAAATGGATTCAAATTCCCCTACGGACTCGGCGTGAAAGGTAATGATGTCCTCGATGTCACGAACCCGGCCGACGATGATCTTGTCCTCGGGGTCAAACTCCATGCTTGCCGTGTAGCCGCGATACGTCATGATGTTCATCATGTTCTCACCTCCAAACAATCGAGATATTCCCGGACGGCCTTGACCCGATAGCGCAACGCCTCCTTGCCCGGGTGAGGACGGTGAAACGTGGCTCTGAGCCCTTCACGTTCAAAGGTCACCGCCCAGGATGCATGCCTTCTTTACCTCGTGCCGCGTGAAGATGTGCAGGGAAAAAGACTACTCCAATTTCAGGAGAAAATTTTCCTGGCCGACCACGGCATCCGGGAAGCCATTTACGGACACAACCAGAGAGACATCAATCAGATTCTGGAGAATATCGTCTACATCGAGCTGTTGCGCAGGGGATACACAGTGCGGATCGGGAAGTCGAACGGTAAGGAGATCGACTTTGTCGCTGAAAAAGCATCCCAAAAAATCCATATCCAGGTCGCGTACCTGATCCCTGACCAAGCCGTGGCGGAACGGGAATTCTCATCGCTTCTGGCGGTTCGGGACAATTTTCCGAAAATGGTCTTGAGTCTGGACAGATTTGACTTGAGCCGGGAAGGCATCATCCATAAAAATCTCATTGACTTTTTACTTGATCAGGATTGGCCGGCGTAGCTGTCCTGCACCGGGAATCTTTCGTGGAAGGGGCTCCACATCCGGCCTCTAAATCACCACTCGGCAAGGAAGGTGGCAATACCAGCACCAAAGGAAGCCTCAACCCAATGAACCTACACCTCCAGGAACAACGTAAAGCCCACAACCGGGAAATCGCCAATCGCTTGTGCGGGCCGTACCGGCCGCCGCGGTATCGTCTGGTAATGCTCCCCATGGTGGTGTTGCGGCGTTTGGGTTGCGTGCCGGGGCCGAGCAAGGAGGCGGTGTTGTGGCAGGATGCCAGGCTGAACATCCTGGACATGTCGGCAAATACCATGAACAAGCTGTTTGGCTAAAAAATCATGGCTTTTTGCAAGAGGTCTCTTCAGCAGGCCTGCCGCTTCCGCACGCCCGGACGTAGTCCAGCAGTTCGCGGGCAAAGGGCGAATGGACCTGAACTGCGTCGTATCCGGGGTCGCCGTTGACGCATTGCAGGGCCAGGTGGACCCGGCCTTGGGGGCAGAGGGTGATCCCGGAAAAGAAGAATCCCATTTCCTCGAAGCCCTGGGTCATGGTTGCCGCGGCCGGGAGGTCCAGGGGGAGCATCAGGAATATCACGGACAGGCCCTGGGCGCACAGCCGACGTTGTTGACGGGCCACGCGGTCTACCGCGTCCTTGCCGTAATCCAGCACGACGATCCAGGCCCATCCTTCCTTGGGATCGGTTTCCACCCGGATCCGCGCGTTGCCGCCCTGAAGATCGTTTTGCCCGGTTTCACCCCATGTCCGGGAGGTGCGCCCCGCATCCGCCCCGGTCATGCCCAGGTGCTCGCGGATGCGATGTATCATGGCCGCGTGCCGCCTTGGGACGAACAGGGGGGCGGGAGGCAGCGGACGCAGGGGCAGGATCAACTGGAGATTGGCGATGCGATGCGGCTCCTGCGCAGCGTCAGAGTGTTTTTCGGCCTTGCTCCAGGATTTGGACGGAGGGCTGGCCCCCAGGAGCAGGGCGCATTCCCGAAAACCGACGGCCAGGGCGGATCGCTGGGAAAGGACATGGTTGCAGACGGCCAGGGCATGGAGGCCATGCAGGTCGCGTTCACGGGCGTTGGCCAGCAGAGCCGCCGCGAGTTCGTCGGAGCAGTGTCGACCCCGCACGCGTCGGTCCACGAGCGCGTAGGTCATCTCCTCCACCAGCCCCCCGGGCGCTTCATCCACGAGCGCCCCGTGCCCGAGAATTTCCCCGCGCGGCGTTACCGCCACCATGGAGCGCATTTCGCCCTGCTCGAGCATTTCCCGGACCCGTGCCGGGTAATAAATGTCCGCGTTGAACAGAAGGGAGCCATGGGCACGCAGGGCCAGCCGGGAAATCCCTTCCGCATCTTCCGGTCCGGCCGGGCGGATGATCGTGGTCAGTGCGGGATCCTTGGACACCGGATCTTGCTGGGCATGGTCAGGCTGACCGTGGGCCGCGGATCCGACCGGCAGGTTGATGAACAAGGTGATTTTGCGCCTGTTGCCCTTGAGGGTCGCGAAAACAGCCTTGTCCACCATACCGCGGAGCAGGTGGGCATGCATGCCGGTCATGTCTTCCTCGGATTGCAGTCGGTGCGGATCAAACCGGGGCAGGGCCTCTTCGTCAAGGGGCAGTCCCTTGGACAGGATGCTTGTTTGCAGCCCCAAGGCGGTCCGGCCCAGGGTGACGCGCAGCATGTCCCGCTCCCCGCCGTAGCCCAGGCTGACGGCGTGGCAGACCGCCTCTTCCAGGGCCAGGCAGATCCGGGAGAGATCCCTGCCGTCAAAGCCAACAGCCGAGGCATACTCCCGGGCCGCGGCCACGGCCGCGGCGGCGAAGCGCGTTTTTGCCGGAAGGTGGAGAATAAGCGTTTCGTAAACTCGCATACCGTATCCTCTTTAAAGCTTGGCACACAACGCGCTTGGTGCGCAAGGCAGTGGTCGGTGAAAACGTGGTTGGCGGTCAGTAAGACCAAGGTGTTGCGGAGAAGGCCGCGAGTCATCTTGGTCCGGACCGGGGACTTAGTGCCTTCAGCTCTGGCCTGCGTCTTCTCCGGCCAATGGCCGCGCGGCGTGCAGCTTGCCAAAAAGCGCCTGATTGGGGAAAAAGCGGGCCAGAAAGCATGCAGCCAGAACAAACGTGATCAGTTCGGCCAGGGGGATGGCCAGGATGAACGGGATATCCGGAAACGCGTAAAACAGGGTCAGCAGGAGCATCACTGGCAAGACCAGGCTGCGGGCAAGGGCGATGATCGAAGATTGCAGCGGCAGATGAAGGGCGGTCAAATAGGACGTGATGACCAGATTCAGGCCGTTGACCGCGAAAACTGGCCAGAAATACCCCAAAAGTCCGACGGTCAAATGGATCACGTCCTGATCCTCCGGGCCGAGAAACGCACGGACAAGGGGGACCGGATGGAAGACCAGAAGCCAGATGCAGGTCGAGGCGAGCAGCAGGGCCACGGCAAGGCAGATCAGCAGAAAGCGGCGAATGCGCCGGACCTTGCCCGCGCCGTAATTCTGGCTGATGAATACCCCGCCCGCGTCGCCAAGGGAGAAAACCATCATCAGCCCGACGATCATCATATAGTTCACCACGGTGATGGCCGCCACGCCGTTGACGCCGAACCGCGTCATGAACATCCAATTCAGGAACAGGGCGATAATCGAGGCGGATATCTCGTTGATGCATTCGGAAAGGCCGTTGAACGCGGAACGAAACAATTCACGCCATTTTGTCTGTCGGAGGTGGAAGATCAACCGGCGTTGAGGAAAGAGAAAGTAAGCGCACAGCACCAGGAAGGGCAGGGCCTGGGAGATGCCCGTAGCCCAGGCCGCGCCGGCGATGCCCCATCCGAAACGGACGATGAACAGATAATCCAGGACAAGATTGGTCATCGAGCCAAGGATCAGCGCCAGGGCGGCAAGGCCCGGATATCCGTCCACCCTGACGAAAAAATACATGACCACGGTCAGCAAATGCGCCCAGGTAAACCCCATGATGATCCGGAAATAGGTCCGCATCATCGGGAGCACGTCCTCATTGCCGCCCAGGGCGCGCAGCAGCGATGTCTCCAAGAGCAGGCCCAAACCCGTGACCAGCAGAACAAAGACAAGAGCAGCCAGCAGGGTCTTGGAGAAGATCGCGCCGGCAGCGGTCGCATTGCCCTGGCCGATATACGTTCCGGCCCGAACCGTCCCGCCCATGCTCAGCATGAAGGTGATGCCGAAAAGGATTCCAAGGAACGGGATGATCAGGTTCACTGCGGCCAGCGCGGTGGCACCCACATAGTTTCCAATGAAGATGCCGTCAACGATGCTTGCCGAAGTCATGGCCATGAGGCCCCCCAGAGAGGGCAGCCAGAGTCGAAAGAAGCTTGTCAGGACCGAACCGGTCAGAATCGGGTTGATGCGGGACATGGAAAGAATGTTTCAATTGCCGGGTCGCGTTTGAACTGATCGGTGGAATCAAGCGTCCACATTGAGATTACGGAACAGGGATTCGAGGTCGGCGGCCGTGATGACACGCCCGGCACGCGATGTCCACTACCTCATGCCCGCATAGCAGGGCAATTTTGTTCTCACGTAACCATTTGAAAAATTGGAGGCTGGTTGACCCTGCTTGGGGCGGATCGATTGTCTGACTGAACCAGGAATCGTTCATCAAGGCGTTGCCCAATGCAAAGAGCACAAGTCGTTATTTTTATAACGCAACGGCTTGATGGTACGAAGCCGGCGATGGAGTTTCGAGCCGTTCTAAACAGGGTCAATCAGCCGCCATTGCAGGAAAAATTTTGTGAGAAAAAATTGCCCTGGCCCACATAGTGCCTGCGCCCCCGACAGGGACCCAACAACCGCCTTCATGACAAGCGGGCTGACTCCGTTACCAAGAAGGCGCACCCTGTCCTGCCGTGCCCCCTTGTCCAGGATGAACCCTGGGTCGAATCCCATTGCCCGCTGCAGCTCCGGCACCTGGAGCATGCGCAACATAGGGGTATCACCCTTCCAGGTGACCAGACCGAAGCGGTCCATTGTTGTCAGGGTGCGTAAGGGACGATCAAGTTGCTGCCAGTAACTGCTCAATAACTACGGGCAGGTGAACCACACCAAAACACCTGGCCCCCGGCCTGCGCCGGGGTGACGACTGCGGTAAATCGCCAACGCAGCACTCCATTCCGTCATACCGGCGAAGGCCGGTATCCAGGCAGCACAGTATTCCGATGCCAGGCTGCCCTGGCTTATTGAGCAATTACGGCTGCCACCCTCCTGAACCGTCTGTCCATAGTTGGCGAGCTAGGAAAGGCACCCGCATGCCCAGCGCCTGGATTGCCCTTTCTGCTCTCTGAAGAGTGCCTCTGGCCCTTCGCCCATTATCGAGTGGGCCGCATCTCCATATCCCGTCAAGATCGAGAATACTTTTTGCGGTGGACGGCGTCTTGCCTGTGGGCCTTATGGGTTCTGGCATTTGTTTTCGATCACAAAGGACGAAAAGCCTTTTCCTGGTCTGTGGGACTCCGAAATCCGAGGAATCAAGCGTCTGGGCAAAACGTTGTAGCCAAGCGATTGGATATCATCGACAAGGAGTATCCAGCATATCTCGCCATGCCCCTTTTCGACAGCAAGAGCGAGTGCGGACCTACCGCTGTCATCCGTGGCATTGACCCCAGTTCCGCGTTGAAGCTGGAGCAGCACGGCGTCTTTGGCACCATGCGTGACAGCCATTCTGAAAAGTGGAGACAGTGAAGCCAATGGTGGTCCCGGTTCTTCGGAGTGTTCGACTGCCCCGTCAAGGGGCTCAAGGGGCGCGGCCAGACCGCCGGTTTGTGAGGCGTTCCCGGGGTGGGGGCCAGTTGAGCAGCAGATGCAGGTCTTACCGGAACCGCTGGGGCCGATCAAGCAGAAGCCCCGGTTTGGACGCGTTACGTTTGAACCACCCTAAACGCAGCGCTTTCATCCTCCCCGGCCACGCTGCCCCTCCTTCCAGGCACAACGAAATCGACACGCAACCTCCATCGTTTCGTAACATTGACCGGATATGTTTGCTGATATTGCTTCACCTTATCGGCCATTACCTTTCCGGTCATTGATTCCCAGTTCCCGGCAATGTCCCGCTCTCGTTATTTCCCTTCCCACGGGCCGGACTTGGACAGACCGGACACCCCGGACATGACCATTTGATCAAAAAGCGCGGCCCGGTTTTCCCCGATTCAGACAACCGCGCCCGGAGATGAACACCTGATCCTTCGAGCCGGAAGCAAAACGACCACCTGGGAGGAAACATGCGCATCGCCCTGATCACCGACGTCTGGACCCCGCTGATCAACGGCGTGGTCACCACCCTGGAAAACACGGTCCGCGTCGCCCGGGAGAAAGGCCATGAAGTCCTGGTGCTCAGCCCGGATCAGTTCCCCGGCCTCCCGTGCCCCACGTACCCGGAAATCCGCCTGGCCCTGTTTCCCTGGCGCAAGGTGACCCGCATCCTGGACGACTATCGCCCGGACGCAGTCCACATCGCCAACGAAGGCCCCATGGGCTGGGCCGGTCGGTATTATTGCTGGAAGCGCGGCCACGGGTTCACGACGGCCTACCACACCCGCCTGCCGGAATACATCCGGTTGCGGTTTCCCGTACCGCTCCGGGCCTCCTACGCCTTTTTCCGCTGGTTCCACAAACCATCCAAGGCCGTGATGACCGCTTCCCCATTGTTGATGGAAGAATTGCGCTCCCGCGGCTTCTCCAACCTGAAGCTGTGGTCCCGGGGCGTGGATACCGGGCTCTTTCGCCCGCGAAGCAAGGACTATCTGGACGCTTCGCGTCCCATCTCCATGTTCATGGGCCGGGTGGCGGTGGAGAAAAATATCGAGGATTTCCTCCGCCTGGATATTCCAGGCACCAAGTACGTGGTCGGGGACGGCCCGGCCTTCGTAAAACTCAAAGCGGCCTATCCGGCCGTCCGGTTCGTCGGAGCCAAACGCGGCCAGGAACTGGCCGCCCATCTTGCCGCCGCCGACGTCTTCGTCTTCCCCAGCACCACGGACACTTTCGGACTTGTCCTTCTGGAGGCCATGGCCTGCGGGTTGCCCGTGGCCGCCTACCCGGTAACCGGCCCCCAAAGCGTGGTCGTCCACGGCCAAACCGGATGGCTTTCCAACGACCTGGGCGAGGCCGTACACCGGGCCCTGCCCCTCTCTCCCCAGACCTGCCGCAACCACGCCGAAACCTATTCCTGGGAGCGCTGTACCGAGCAGTTTTTGGGTAATCTCCATTTGTTGAATACGTAGCGCGGAGATGGCTCAACATGTTTGGCCATGAGGATGCCCTGGGCCATGAAGACCTGGGAGTAGGCTAGCCCAGAAGAGTAGTCGTCATGGTCCCGACCACGGCGCGGCTGTCCCTTTGAGGTTGCTTGCCATGGCTCCCGGATTCTGGCAGTGAATATGTGCAATACCAATCCAAACGATAGACGTAATAACTATTTTGTATGTTTATGGATTTCTGATTTTGCTCTTCGTTTTGCGGCTTATAAACAACTCAACCAGGATGAACGGAAATGAAAAACATAAGGCTCGGCGTGAAGCTCATCGGCGGTTTTATCTGCGTTGCAATGATTGTGTTGATCGTTGGTGGTTTCGGCTTATGGGGCACGCGAAATTTATCGAGCCACATCGAGGAAGTCGGGCAGGTGCGTCTGCCGTCCATTCAGTCCTTGCTGGAGGTGAATCAGGCGATGCAAGGAATAATCATCCCTCAGCGCACGCTCATGGCGGCGTTTCTCAGCATGGAGGAGCGGCAATACCAACTTGAACACTTCCAAAGTTTCCAACAGGACATCTTCAAACACTGGGAGCGTTTCAAAACCCTGCCGGCAACGGCGGAAGAGGATCGACTCACGGAACGGTTTGATCGAGAGATTGTGAATTGGCGGAATCTGAACACTGAATGGCTTGGCCTGCTGGAGGAGTTTCATGCCTTTGGAATTCTGAACACGGGCCACGTTCTCGAAAATTTGCGCTTGTTTCGCGGCGATCATTTCCAGGCTGAGGCGCGGGTTCTTGATCATATCCTGGAATCCGGCATGTTTGAAGGCGGAGATGACCCCACGGCCTGCAATTTCGGGCGCTGGATGGCCAATGTTGATTTTCAATCCCCTCAGTTGGTGGAACTGCTCAGACAAATGCAGGTTCCCCATAACCGTTTTCACCAGGCGGTGGGTTCCATTCAACAGGCGTTGCTCCTTGGAGACGACAGCGAGGCCCTCAGGCTGTACCGTGAAATGATGCGCCCGGCTGCTGAAGAAGTTTTCAGCCGTTTTGATGAACTGATTGCGATGGTCGAGCAGATTAATGACCTTCGCAACCGAATCAACGCCCTGGTCATGGGACCGATCTATCAAGAAGCCCGCCAAGTCATGGACATTGCCGATGAGCTTATCCGGGTCAATGAAGATACCGCCGCAGAGGCCGTGGACTTGGCCGTGGCCGACGCGACAACGGCACGTCTGGTGGTGGTGGCGGGAATGATCCTGGGCGTGATCCTGGCCTTGGGCCTGGGCGGGCTTCTGACCATGGCCATCACCAGGCCGGTCAGGAAAGGCATGGATTACGCCGTGACCGTGGCTTCCGGCAACCTGAACGCCGAGTTGGAAATCGACCAAAAAGACGAGATCGGAACTTTGGCCGTGGCCTTGCGGACCATGGTGGTCAATTTGAAGGAAAAGATCCGCGAGGCCGACGAAAAGGCCGATGAAGCGGCGCAACAGATGGACAATGCCAGAGCCGCGTCCAAGGCGGCCGAGGCGGCCAAACTCGAAACGGAACAATCCAATCAAAACATTCTCCAGGCAGCGGAGACCGTGGAACGGGTCGTGGAACGGATGACCTCGGCGTCCGAACAGCTGGCCGCCCAGGTCGAGCAGGCCAGCCGTGGCGCTGAAGAACAGAAGGGCCGTACCGGTGAGACGGCGACGGCCATGGAAGAGATGAACGCCACGGTCCTCGAAGTGGCCAGAAACGCATCCCGGGCTTCAGAAGAGTCGGATAAGGCCCGAAGCAGGGCACAGGACGGATCGCAAATCGTCATCAAGGCCATTGCCGCCATTAACCAGGTCGAACAAAGGACCCAGGCCATGAAGAACGATCTGGCCACCCTGGGCCGTCAGGCTGATCAAATTGGAAAGATTATGAACGTGATCGACGACATCGCCGATCAAACCAATTTACTGGCGCTGAACGCAGCCATTGAGGCGGCGCGTGCCGGCGAGGCGGGCCGAGGTTTTGCCGTTGTCGCGGATGAAGTCCGCAAGTTGGCGGAAAAAACCATGAACGCCACCAAGGAGGTCGACGAGGCCATCTCCGCCATCCAGGAGGGCACCCAAGGTTCCATCAGAGGCATGGAACAGGCGGTTGCCGCAGTTGAAGAAGCCACAAAACTAGCCAACGAGTCCGGAAAGTCCCTGCAGGAAATTGTCTCCCTGGTCGAGGCCGCTGCGGACCAGGTTCGCTCCATTGCCGCGGCGGCAGAGCAACAATCGGCCGCCAGCGAAGAAATCAATCGCAGCGTGGAGGGCATCAGCCGCATTTCTTTGGAAACAAGCGAAGTCATGGACCAGTCAGCGCAGGCTGTCTCTGAATTGGCCCGGCAAGCAGTGGAACTGCGGACGTTGGTGCAGGAACTGAAACAGAATTGACTCTCGTCAAGCAAGCCAACGGCAATTCTTTGACAACCAGGGATGGGAAACTTTCAAACGCACCCGTGGAGAAGAGTGCCGATTTGGTCCTGATCAAACTTTCGGCCACGGAACCATTCTTTTTCTTTTGAATTGCCATGAGGTTCGCCCTTTCAGAGCCTGGTGGAAAAGTCATTTTCCACCAGGCTCTGAAAGTTGACGGTTGAAAATTGGATAAAAACAGAATTTTGCATTTTATCTTGTCTCAATATGCGTTTCGGGCAGCTGGCTCGCCAATGCATGATTCTTCATCGGTGCATGCCCCAACGGGGCATCGTCCACCAGCCCGGGTTTGGTCAGCCAAAGGCTGGACTACCCTGGGATCATTGAAATAAATAAAAACAACCCCAACGGGGTTGCGTCTGTTGAAATTGCTGGTCGTTTCCACGTTTAAGGACGCAACCCCTTTGGGGTAGGTTACGGAAATATGGCGCATATCCCAGGGTAGCGGCTCAGCCGCAACCCTGGGCTGGGGGACTGAATCCCGTTGGGATTCCCAGAAGATAATAACAGTCCGGAACGCATAATGAGCCTTCATGAAGACTGTGACGGGAATGTCTTGATCAGCTCCACGCACACGCATTTATCATGCTCCACCCCCAGCAGCTCGCAGATCGTTCCGCAGATTTCGATCTGCAGAGGACGGGCGGCCGGGTCGAGACTGAACCGTTCGCCGATGGTATAGAGGGGGACGGTGCGCTCCTCGGGCAGCAGGCCGTTGTGGGTCATGTCCGCGTTCATGCCGTGGTCCGCGGTGACCAGCACCTGACAGCCGTCGTCCAGCCATCCCGGAAGGTATTCGGCCAGCAGGGCGTCGGCCTCCCGGGCGCTGTTCCGGTACAGGGCCGAGTCCGCTCCCTGGAGATGGCCGGCATGATCCACGGCCATGGAATGGACCAGCAGAAAATGAGGGTGATGACGGCGGCGCAGACTTTCGGCGTCGGCGAAGAGGTGGCAGTCCGGATAGCGGTCCAGAAAGTAGAAGTGGGCGTGCTGGATGAGCAGGTTCGGGTCGCTGACGTGGCGATCCCGAGCCGGGTCGAAGGGCGTGCGGTTATACAGTTCGCTGACCCACTGGTAGGCGGCCGCCGCCGTAGTCAGGCCCGCGGCCCGAGCATAATGAAAAATGCTTTGCTCACGGGACATCCGGGCATGACCGTTGTGCGTCACCCCGCTTTGCACCGGGGTCTTGCCGGTCAAAATGCATTCGTACAGCGGCCTGGACAGGGCCGGCAGTTCGCACTGGACCGGATACAGGCACGCCTTTCCAGCCTCGCACAACCCCTGAAGCGCACCCATGCACTCCCGAGCCGTGGCGTGATTCAATCCGTCCACAAGAACCAGAACGACAGTGTTCCGCATGGTTTTTCCTTATCAAGGTTGCGACGCTCAGATCCGCTCGGGCTGTTCGCGTCGTCTCAGGATTTCATACGCCACGGCCCCGCAGACGGTCATGGCGATGAGAATCACCCCGATGGCGTTCACGGCCGGGGTCAGCCCCAGCCGGACCCGAGTGGCGATGTTGATGGTCATGGTGTCCTGAATGCCGACCACGAACAAGGTGGTGTTATAGTTCTCAAAGGACTGGAGAAAGGCGATCAGGCAGGCCGAAAGAATGGCCGGGCGCATGTACGGCAGAAGAATGCGCCTGACCACCATGAAGTGGGAAGCGCCCAGATCCAGAGCCGCCTCCTGCTGGGTCTGGTCGAATCGCTCCAGCCGGGCCAGAAATAGCAGCATGCAGTAGGCGGCGATAAAGGTCGACTGGGCGATGACCGTCAGGAACAGCCCTCCGCTGACGTGAAAGTACTCGGTCCAGAACACCAGGGTGGAGATGCCCAGGATCACTCCGGGCGTGAGGATCGGAGAGACCATCACCCCGTAGAGAAAGCCCTTGGCCCGGCTTTGCAGATTGGAAAGCAGCAGCGCGCCTGACAGGCCCAGGGGCACGGCCAGGGCGATCACCCCCAGACCGATGATCACGGAATTGAGAATCGCCCGGCCCATCCGGGCATCCTGGAACAGCCCCACGGCCCGCTCCTGGGCGTCGAAACCGAAAAACCATTTGGTGGTGAACCCCTCCCAGGGGAGCATGGTCGGGAAGCGACTGTCGTTGAACGCCGCGGCGACCATGAAGATCAGGGGCAGGAAGAGATAGACGAAAAAGAGCGCCAGGTAGATTCTGGTCAGCCAGGTAAAGAGGCGATGGGAGGTCATCGGGCGATATCCTTCAGGCCGACCTTGAACAAACGCATCATGGCCAAGATGAACAGCACGCAGAGCAGGAGCAGGACAAAAGCGTAGGCAGCCCCGGTGTTCCAGTCCCCGCCGTCGAAAAACCAGCTGTAGATCACCTGGGTGAACCAGCGCGCCCCGGTACCGCCGGGCAGGGACTGCATGATCTGGGGCACGGCCACGGTGCCCGCGGCGAGCATGAAGGTCATGATGCAGCCCACGGCGATCCCGGGTTTGGCGTGGGGAATCACCAGCCGCCAGTGGATCCGGAGCCGGGACGCGCCCAGATCCCGGGCCGCTTCGATCTGGTTGCGATCCAGGGACTCCATGGAGTTGTACAAAGGGAAGACCATGAACAGGATATAGGCGTAGACCATCCCGATCATCACCGCGCCCAGCCCGCCGAAATTCACCGCGCTGTCGGTCACGCCCAGAAACAGGAGCAGTTGATTCAACAGGCCGTTGCGGGAGAGGATCAGAAACCAGGAATAGGTGCGCAGGATTTCGTTGACCCAGAACGGAACGATCAGCCCCAGAACCAGCAGCGGCACCACCCTGGCCCGGGCGGCCTGGGCCAGGTAGTAGGCAATGGGATAGCACACGGCCAGGGACAGGACCGTGACCAGCAAGGCGGACCAGATGGTCTTGATAAAGATGGAGCGGTGGACCTGATTACCCCAAAATGTCAGATAGTTGGCCAGGGTGTAGACGTCCTCCGGACCGCCGCGCAGGGAAGGTGGAAGATTGGGCCGCAGGGACATGTCCACCATCATCACCTGGGGCAGGACGACCATGAGCACGACCCAGAACGCGCTGATCCCCAGGACGCAGCAGCCGATGACCGGACCGAGGCGGTGAAACAGTTCCTTCATGCGGCCTGGGCTCCGGGAGAGAGAGCCACGGCGGCGTCCGCCGGGAAACCGAAGCGGATGGCGCTGTCGATGGCCAGGTCGGCCTGGGTCCCGTCGTTGGTCATGTGCAGGATGGTGTTCCGCTCTCCGCCCGTATCCACGAACAGATGCACATAGGCCCCCTCGAAATCCACCCGGCGCAGCCGACCGCTGAGCACGTTCTCCGGAACGCGGCCGTTGACCAGGTGACAGCGCTCCGGCCGGACGAAGAGCACCGCGGGCTGTCCGACAACCAGACCGCGCAGATTCCGACCCGTCAGTCGGCCCTGGGGCGTGTCCACCACGGAGTACTGCTCGCGCACCTCGGTCACGGTCCCGGAAAAAGGATTGTTCTCGCCCACGAAGGTGGCCACGAAGGGCGTGGCCGGCTGGTCGTAGAGCACCGCGGAGTCGGAAACCTGCTCGATAATCCCGTTTTGCATCACCGCGACCCGGTCGGACATGGTGAAGGCCTCGCCCTGGTCATGGGTGATATAGATGAAGGTCACCCCGGTGCGGCGCTGGATGGCCCGCAGCTCGGCCCGCATATGTTGGCGCAGCTTCAGGTCCAGGGCGGACAGCGGCTCGTCCAAAAGCAGGACCGAGGGATTCACGGCCAGGGCCCGGGCTATGGCCACCCGCTGGCGCTGACCCCCGGAGAGCTGGGACACCAGCTTGTCCTCCTCGCCGGTCAGAGCGACCAGTTCCAGGAGTTCCTGGGCCCGCTTCCGCCGGACCTTCCTGCCCACGCCGCGGGCCTCCAGGCCAAAGGCTACATTCTCCCAGACCTTCATCAGCGGAAACAGGGCCAGGTTTTGAAAGATCAAGGCCGTGGGCCGCTTGTTCGGCCCGATGCCGCGCATGTTGCGCCCCCCGATCAGAACGTCTCCTGAGGTCGGTTCGATGAATCCGGAAATCAGCCGCAGCAGCGTGGTCTTGCCGCAACCCGAGGGGCCGAGAAACGAGAAAAACTCCCCGGCCCGGATTTCCAGGTCAACCTTGTTCACGGCCAGAAAATCGCCAAAAGCCATGGTCACGTCCCACAACTCCACGTTTTGCCCTTGCAGTTCCGTGGATGCGACGTTTTCCGGCCTGTCGCGGGCACTGGAGGGTAATGCGTGCATGAAGTCCTCCGTGTTTCTTTGGAATAAACGGGCCACGTCGTGCAAACAAGGCAGGGCGATCCCATGGAAGTGGATCGCCCTGCCGGGAATTTCATCCTGCTCCGAGTGGTCTTACGCGGAAAGGAAGCGATCCCGGAATTCGTTGCGGGCCGCGATGAACCAGGTCGGCTCCGGCGGGTACCACCACAGGTTCTCGATGGCATTGCCCGGATAAGCCGCGGCGAAATTGGCCGCGTAGGCGTCACCGGCCAGTTCCGCCGCGCCCTGGGTGCAGGAATTGTAGCCGGAAAGCCGGACGTGGATCGCGGCGTGGGCCGGTTGGTAGTACCAGTTGATCCAGGCGTAGGCCGATTCCACGTTGTCCGCGCCCGCGGGCACGCCGAGGGAGTCCATCCAGGTCATGGCCCCTTCCTTGGGCGCCAGGTAGGTGTACTTGCCCTTGCTTTCGGAGCGCATGCGCATGGCCGGGCCGTCCCAGGTCTGGCCGATGACCGCGTCGTTCTGCATGAACGCGGCCTCGGTCTCCTGGGCGTTGGACCAGAACTGCACGATCCAGCTTTTATGCTTCACGGCGAAGTCCAATATCCTGCCGTACACTTCGCGCATCCGGCCTTCGTCAGCGTAAGTGTCCCGCATGCGGTTGGAGGACACCTCGCCGATGCTGTCCAGGTACAACCCCATGCCCAGCATGCCGGAATGGGCCCGAATCGTAACCCGGCCCTTGTTCCCGGGCATCCACAGGCTGCTGAAGCCCAATTCGCCGTAGACCGGCTTGATCACCTCGGTGTTCAGGCACAGGGCCTCGGTGCCCCAGTTAAAGGGCACGGTGTACCGGCGGCCGTTCTGGACCCCGCCCAGGGTTTTGGAACTCTCCCACATGGAGGGAATTACTCCGGACACGCTGATTTTGGACTCGTCCAGGGGCTGGAGCAGTTCCTGCTCCACCCAGGCCGGCGTGTAGGTGATGGAGGGCATGACCACGTCGAATCCCCGTCCCCGGGCGGCCCGCAGCCGGTTGAGGACCTCGTCGTTGGAGCCGTAGGTGGACAGATTGACCTTGATGCCCGTGGCCTTCTGGAAGGAATCGATCATTTCCGGGTAGACATAGTCGGACCAGCTGTAGAGGTTCAGCTGGCCGGTGGAGGCCAATACGTCCCGGCTGATGAAGGCCGGCGCGGCCGTGGCCAGGGCCCCCGCGGCCACGTATTGGATGAACTGACGGCGGGTGACGGAGTTGGAGTCGAATGCTGCTGTCATGGACGTTTCTCCTCAATACCTGGGGTTGAAGTTTTCGGGTTGTTGCAACGCACGTCCGTTCTCTGAAAGAATACGGAAATGAGTAATCCCACAATGTGACGACTTCATGTCGCGTTCGTGACGTTTCAAACACGAGCCCCCCTCCCCAAACCCGACACAATCGTAACAATGCCATCATGTTCCTGTAACATCGAGCGGGCATAGTAGACACTCTTTTCATTCCCCATCAATTCGCAAACCCCGTGAAAACACCGGAAAGCGAAGGGCAAACATCCATGCATACCTTTTCCGAACAGGACAATCCGGAACGATCTGAAGAGTTGCGCCTGGAGGTCGGCACCCGGCGACGGGACTATTCCGGGCCGGTTCGAGCGGTGATCCTGGACTGGGCCGGCACGACCGTTGACTACGGATGCATCGGCCCCACGGAGGTGTTTCGAAGGGCCTTCGCCGGATTCAGCGTGTCCGTGGGCGATGAGGAGATCAGGGCTTTCATGGGGCTGAAAAAAATCGACCATGTTCGGGCCATGACGCATATGGAAACCGTGAGCGCCCGGTGGCGGCAGGTGCATGGCCGCGATCCGAACGAGCAGGACGTGCGGAACATCTACGCCAGGATCGAGCCGTTGATGCTGGACGTCGTGACCGACCATGCCGAACTCATTCCGGGAGTGCGGAACCTGGTCGCCGTCCTGAGAGCCAAAGACATCAGGATCGGCTCGACCACCGGATACACGAGGTCCATGGTGGAACGCCTGATGGCCTCCGCTGCCGACCAGGGCTACAAGCCGGATACGGTCGTTTGTTCCACGGACGTGCCGGCGGGACGTCCGTATCCCTGGATGTCCTACGTCAACGCCATGACCCTGAACGTCTTTCCCATGGCCGCCATGATCAAGATCGGCGACACCGTCGCGGACATCGAAGAGGGGTTGAACGCCGGGATGTGGACCATCGGCCTGACCATGTCCGGCAACGAACTCGGCCTGTCGCGCAGGGAGGCCGAAAGCCTGGACCCCGAAGAACTGAACTCCCGTCTGGACGTGATCGCCCAGCGCTTCCGCCGCGCCGGAGCCCACTACACGGCCCGCGGCGTCTGGCAAGTGCCTCCCTTGATCGAGGAAATCGAACTTCGCCTGTCCCGTGGCGTCAGGCCATGATCATCCGACCAGTTGCCATCCGGAAATTGGCCGCGACACGACTGAATATCCAACCGGAAAGGAGATGTGCGCATGGAACCGAGCCAGATTGAAATCCCGGACAATCCCTATTTGTTGTTGACTCCGGGGCCGTTGTCCACCTCCCACGGAGTGCGTGCCGCCATGCTGCGCGACTGGTGCACCTGGGACGCGGAATACAACGACATTGTCCAGGTCATCCGGAAGCGGTTGACATGTCTGGCCACTCCGGCCTCCGGATACACCACCGTCCTGATGCAGGGCAGTGGGACGTTCAGCGTTGAAGCCTGCCTCGGCACGGTTGTTCCCCACCACGGCAAGCTGCTGGTCCTGTCCAACGGACACTACGGGGACCGGATCGCCATTATCGCCAAACGGCTGCTGATTCCCTTCGATGTCTTGGATTTCGGCGACACCGGACCGCTGGATATGGAAGCGGTCAACAATACGCTTCGAGAGGATCGGGCCATCTCCCACGTGGCCATGGTCCACTGCGAGACATCCACCGGCATGCTCAACCCCGTTCAGGACGTAGGCGATCTGGCGATCCGCCACCACCGGTCCCTGATCGTGGACGCCATGAGCAGCTTTGGCGGAATCCCCATGAACGTAAATAATCTCTGGGTGGATTATCTGATCAGCGGCCCGAACAAATGTCTCCAGGGCGTACCCGGATTCGGTTTTGTCGTGGCCAGGCAAAGTCAATTGGAGCAGTGCGCAGGGAATGCACGCTCCCTCAGCCTTGACCTGTTTGATCAGTGGCTGGAAATGGAGCACCGTGCAGGCAAATGGTGGTTCACGTCGCCGACGCACGTGGTCCGGGCCTTTGCCCAGGCCCTGGTGGAGCTGGAGGCCGAAGGCGGCGTCGAGGCCCGACATGCCAGATATGTCCAAAACCAGGCCATCCTCGCCCAGGGCATGCGCGAACTGGGATTTGCAACGCTGCTTGCGGATGAACACCAATCCCCGATCATCACGGCCTTTCTTTCTCCCTCCCATCCCGGCTACGAATTCGGTCGATTCCATGCGGAACTCAAGCAGCGCGGATTCGTGATCTACCCGGGCAAAGTCACCAAGACGGACACATTCCGCATCGGCAACATCGGCCACGTCTTCCCCGACGACATCCTCGCCCTGCTCCAGGCGGTGCGGGAATCCATGTATTGGGCATGAACCTTGTTAAAAGAAGGTCAAATGGAACCACGCCAAAAAAACTACTTCATCGACACCAACGTGCTTCTGGATGATCCGGAAAGCATCGCCATCCTGCGCAACGGGATGGAAAACAGAATTTTCATCCCCCATACCGTGCTTGAAGAGCTGGACAAGCACAAGACCGACTCCCGGCTGGGGCATCAGGCCCAGCAGGCCTTGTCGTATCTTCTGGAGCACAAGGAGGAATTCGACCTGCTGGAACGAGGCCCGGAAGGCAACACCGCCTCCTGCCTGGCCGACAACAGGATTCTCGACGAGATCCTGCTGGCCTCGGTGGAAGCGCCGATCCTGGTGACCAACGACAAGACCATGCGCATCAAGGCGCACAAGCTGGGCATGCAGAGCGAGCCCTATTTTCGGGCCAATCCGTTTTACAGGAATGAATCCCAGAGATACACCGGCTTCATTGCCGAGGGCGAAGACATCGTCATGAATTCCTTTTCCTGGGAAAACGGCAAGCCCGTGTTCAACGGCCCGGAGGAACGCCGGACCATCAGCCATCAGCACAAGATCTGGAACGTCGCGCCCCGCAACGTTTACCAGAACCTGGCCATGGAACTGCTGCTCTCCCCGGACATCGACCTGGTCACCCTGGAATCCGAAGCCGGATTCGGCAAGACCTTCCTCTCCCTGGCCGCGGCCCTGCACTTGGTGCTGAGCGAGAAACGCCATCACAAGATCTATATTATCAAGCCCTATGTGGAGATCGGTCGGTCCATGGGCTATCTGCCCGGGGCGGTCAGCGAGAAAATGGCCCCCTACGTGCGCAACATCCGCGACCTGATCCTGAAACTGCACGCCATCCGCCCGGCGAACAAGCTGTTCATCGATCCCGAAGCGCCCATTCCCGAGTTCGACATCAAACGCCTGGAAATCCTGCCTCTGGCCTTTATCCGCGGCATGAACATCGAAGACGCGGTGGTCATCGTGGACGAGGCCCAGAACATGTCCCGGTTGGAGGCCAGGGCCTTGCTGTCCCGGATGTGCGGGAACACCAAGGTGTTCATGATGGGCGACTCCCGCCAGGTGGACGCGCCCTATAATTCGGAGTTCAACAACGCCCTGAACTGGACCGTGCGCAAGCTCAAGGGCATGGATCGCTACGCCCACCTGGTGCTCAAGGGCGCCCACTCCCGAGGACCCATCGCGGACATGGTCCTGGCCTCCAGCCTGTAGCGGCCCGTGGCGACGCCTCCAAACGCCGAAAGCCGACCGCGTCTTTTTGAACGCGGTCGGCTTTCGTTTGATTAGAAAAAAGCGGACGGAATCGCCTTTCCAACCGCCGTTTACCCCCGCCCGGCTTCGCGACCGTTCGGCTGCTTCTGGCTCTTCATGAACTCGGAGTATTCCCTGACCTGCTGCTCATGCCGTCTGCGAATTTCCAACAATTCCATTTGGCGTTTACGGTAGTCTTCCTGCGCCTTTTCCAGATTCATCATGGCTCACTCCCGTGTTTTTTCGGTTGTCATCTGACCGGCCCGGATCGCGATGGTCGCCCATCCGCTCCAGCACTCCCTACTCCGGGTCTGGACTCCCGTGCCGTGGACAGTTGTCTTCTTAGCGTGAGTCGCTTTGAAACACATGACCATTTCGTGACGTTTTTACGGCGATTTCATGACACCTGCCTCCATCCGGCAGCGCTTCTCGCAGCTTCGTGTTTTTCCCTTCTGAATGCCCCTTCACCAGTTTTTTGTCACACAAACGTCACCCAGGAGAGTTTCCACGGCCTTGCGGCATGGAACGATAATACGATAAACGCCGCTGTACTGAACTATCCATTATCCGCTTCACACTTTACCCCCATCGCCTATGCACTCCATTGCCTCTCCCGACCGTCGCGGCTCCCTGGTCCGCTTGACCGGATTGATTATTCTGCTGTTCGTGCTCAACAGCGCGATCGGCCTGTTCAGCCTGCGCTTGGCGAGCCAACGGCATGCCGCGGATTTGGCGACATTGAATCTGCTCATGGAAACCCTGGACAACACGAGACAGGCCCAGGTGCATTTCAAGAACCAGGTGCAGGAATGGAAGAACGTTCTGCTCCGGGGAACAGATCCAGAGGATCTGAAGCGCTACGCGGCGGCCATGCGCCGGGAGGCGTTCCGGATGCGGGAAAGGCTGGATTCCGCGCTGGATGGCATGACGAAACTGGACTTGACCGAAGCCGGGCTGGTTGGGCCGCTCCAGGCGGAGCACCACATAATCCTGGAGGCGTACGAGGAGCGGATAGCCCATTTCGGGGAGCATCTTGCCCGGCAAGCCGCGGACGTGGATCGCGAGTTGCGCGGAATCGACCGGGAACTGAACGTGAACCTGGACGGTTTGGTGAGCGAGCTGCTCATCCGCGCCGCCGCGCTGCGTCTGGAGCTGTCCCGTGAGTTCATGGCCCGGGACGCGACAACCACCCGTGTCATGGTCATCGGGGCCGGGGCGACCACCATTCTCCTGCTGGTCATGCTCGGCCTAGCCGTTCGCCGCGGCTGAACCGCGGGCCGCGTCTCGAGATGCTGATCGAAATCCTGGGGACGATGACGGCCGGGCTGGGGCTGTTTTTCATCGGCGTCAAGCTGGTGGGGGACCATCTCAAGCAACTCAGCGGTCGCAAGTTCCGGAAGATCGTGACCAAGGCCGTGAACAACCCGGTACGAGGCGCTTTGCTGGGCGTTCTGGCCGGGGCCGCCACTCAAAGCACCAACGCCGTGGCCTACATCGCCACGAGCATGACCACGGCCGGACTCATGTCCTTACGCGGCGCGATGCCCGTGGTCATCTGGGCCAATCTGGGCACTTCGGCCCTGGTGCTCGCGGCCACGGTGGATATCCGCGTTCTGGTCCTGTACCTGCTGGGCATGGTCGGCGCGGCGTTCTACTTCAATCTGGACAGATCAAGTCGATTCCGGCATCTGATCGGCGCGCTGCTGGGCGTGGCCCTGCTGTTTCTGGGGTTGCAGTTCATCAAGCAAGGCGCTGCCCCGCTCCGGGAAATGCAGGCAGTGCGGGATCTGCTGGAACTGGGGGCGGACTCCTACCTCATGGCCTTCGGCATCGGCGCGGCCCTGACCCTGGTCGCCCAGTCCTCGGCGACGGTTTCCATCGTGGCCGTGGCCATGACCAGCGTCGGCCTGCTGACCATGCCCCAGACCATGATGGTCATCTACGGAGCGGGACTGGGATCAGCCGAAAGCCTCTGGTTTCTCTCCAGCAACCTCTCCGGCACTTCCCGACGGATCGTTCTGCAGCAGATCATCCTCAAGCTCGCCTCCACGGCGATCATGCTCGTCCTGTTCGGACTGGAGCAGTGGCGCAACATCCCCCTGATCCAGGCGCTGACCTCATGGATCACTCCCTCCATCAGCCTGCGCGCCGCCTGGGTCTATCTGTTGCAACAACTGCTGGGCTGCATCACGGCCTCCCTGCTTCTGGGACCGACCCTCAAACTGCTGGCCAGACTGGCGCCGGCCACACGGGAAGAAGAACTGGCCAGACCGGTCTTTTTGTACGATCAGGCCCTGGGCGACGCCGAAACCGCTCTGGATCTGGTGAGCAGGGAGCAAAACCGCCTCTTCGGAGACTTGCACGGGTATATCGTCACGGCAGACCATTTCGCTGAGCCGACCCCAAGGGATGTCCTGGCCCTGTACCGCGGCAATACGGGCGTATCCCGCGAAATCGACCTGTTTCTGGCCGAGCTGATTGACCGCAACCAAGACCGCCAAACCATGCACCGCATTCTGAACCATCAGGCCCGCAACAGGGTGCTCGATGACCTCCGGGAAAGCCTTTTTACCCTGGGTCGAACCCTGGAACCCACGGACGACGGGCGCGAACCGACCAGCTTGGCGCACACCCTGGCCGAGGGCATGCACGTCATCCTGCGCACCATGGCCGACACGCTGAATTCGTCGGAAAAAATCGACCTCGACGAGAACGAGGCGACCATGCTGACGGCCCTGACCTCTGACCGCTCCGCGCTCATGGAACGCCTGCGCCACGACCTCCTGGGCCACGGCGAAAAACTGCCGCATTCCGTCCAGGAATCCCTGTTCGCGGCCACCAGCCTCTTTGAACGGACCATCTGGCTGCTGGGCCGCTACATCGCCCTGGTCGTTCCCATCGGCGCGTTCGACATCGCACGGCATCAAGGCACGGAAAACGGCACGCGCAGGTGAAAGGCGCTGTCCATGCCTTCCTGACTTTCGACGCCGATGGAGCCGTCCGCCTAGTTGAACAGGGAGAAGATGCGGGCCAAGTCTTCCCGGTACTTGCGCCCCATATCGGCGTGCAGGTCGATCACGGTTTCCACCGCTTCCGAGAACAGGTTCAACTCTTCGAGCAGATCCCGCGCCTCGGTCAACAATGCCCGCACCTCACGCTCACGTTCCTGAAAAAGGGTGAAGTGCGACCTGAACAATTCGTCGCGATGCCCCCTCACCAGAACGTTCTTTCATTCCACGGCCTGGGTCATGAACGTCGCGGCGGCCTGGAGGGTAGTGGTCTGCGCGGCGCTCAAAGCGCCCATGTCCGGCATTTCCCTAATATATGAACGATCATCAGCTTTTAAGAAAAACTGAATAACCTTAAAAGAATAGAGTTATCCCACCCAAGCCATGCCAAAGAAATAACCTAGCATGTTCCAGGTGGCGGCCATGTTACTTCTTCGTGAAAATCCGGTTACGTTCTCTTCGGACCGGCCTAGCCCCTTGGAATCCGATTCCTGACGGAAGAGTCCCGGTTCCCGGCCCTTGGACTGAGCATGGGTTTCACTGAAAAAAATCACGAGAACGACATCAAAATGTCATCAGCACGCCGCAACCAGCGTGAAACATCTTCATTCGCGGCGTGAGAGGCGGTGAAGAGGCGATAGGATTGTCCCGACCAACTGACAGGAGGAAGAAATCGTGAACCGGAACGCCAAGCATCTGATCCTGTTGGTGGCGGCCACGGATGGGCCCGGTTCGATTCAGCGAATTCGGGAGCAAGCCCCCTAAACTGATTATGTTGGACGTGATGATGCCGGGCATGGACGGTTTCGAAGTATGTAAATGTAAACAGCTGACAATGAGCCCGACCACCTCGCCCATTCCGGTGATCTTTGTTACGGCCAAACGGGAAATGGAGGATGAAACTCGCGGATTCGACCTTGGGCCGTGGCGGGATATTGGCGATGGCCGAGAGAGTATGAAGGATCACGAAGGCGGTACACCGAAACAAAAATGGCTCCCCGGGAGGCAAGTTCGAGCCCGAGGAGCCATTGCGGAATGGAGGTGCGGTTGGAATATCGCCTGGGTAAAAAAATCCCGCATGTCGACGGGATTACATTCTCGTGACAATTTCAATCGCCTTTCACGTGAAGGAAGCGTGATGTTGGTGCATGCGGTCAAAGCAGCCCGGATCAGGACTTAGTCGGAACGCGCCCTGGACGTTGCCGTTGAGGGGGGATTCATGGCAAAGACACGTTGAGCGCGGATGTTCGACCGCGCTGGCATCCCTCAACCGGTCAAGGAGTCCAGCATGATCAGCCTCGCGGTTTACAACATGAAAGGCGGAGTCGGAAAGACCACGACCACGGTCAACCTTGCGTATCTCTGCGCACGGGAAGGGAGGCGGACATTGATCTGGGACCTGGATTCCCAAGGCGCGGCCACATTCTACCTGAACGTCGAGCCGGACGCGGAAATGAAGGCCAAGCAACTCCTCAAAGCGCACAAGGATATGGACGCCCTGATCCGCCCCACGGGATATCCCCGCCTGGACATCCTCCCGGCCGGCTTTCAGATTCGTCACCTGGACGCCCTGCTGGAGGATGAAAAGAAAGGCCGGAAGCGTCTCGTCAAGATCTTCGAGACGTTCAGTCAGCGCTTCGACGTCGTTTTCCTGGACTGCCCGCCCAGCATTTCCTTCTTGTCCGAGACCATCTTTCGATCCGTGGACTGCCTGATCATGCCGGTCATCCCCACGGTCCTCGCCCACAAGGCCTATGAACAGGTCCGCGCCTATATCCGGGAAACAACGGACCACCCGCTGCGCATCCTGCCGTTTTTTTCCATGTTCGACTGGCGCAAGAAAATCCATCGCGAGGCTTTTGACCAGGGCACCAAGCCCGGCGGCGGCTACCTGCGCACCTGCATCCCCACGCGATCCGTCATCGAACGGATGGGAGTCCATCGCGCTCCATTGCCGGTCTCCAGCCCGAAATCGGACTGCGTTGCGTCCTACGTCGACCTTTGGTCGGAAATCAAAACCAACCTCAAAAACCCCCCCCGCTTTGATTCGTGACCCGTGCCGAACCATCCAATTCCTGAAGAGACTGACACAGAGGCTATTGATCGGTTCGCGGGGACGCGATAATAGTTTAACCATGTCGTACCGTGATCAAATTCACGTGATCCGTCGCGGAAAAGCACTCAAAACCGACTTGCGTCCCCGCACACCAAACCTGGAGAAGCATTATGGATCCCGCCGCGCTGATCCCCGAGGCCCTGCCCATTCCCGTTGAATGGGGCTGGTTCTACGCGTTTTTGCTGCTCACCTTCATCATCCACCTGCTGTTCATGAACGTCATGCTCGGCTCGTCGGTCATCGCTCTGGTCCATCACCTGCGGGGCAAGCCCGAGACCGAGCCGTTGACCGTGGACATTTCCCGAAAGCTCCCTTTCATCGTGGCCTTCACCGTGAACTTCGGGGTGGCCCCGCTGCTGTTCCTCCAGGTGCTCTACGGTCAGTTCCTGTACACCAGCAGCGTGCTCATGGCCGTATACTGGCTGGCCGTGGTCGGGCTGGTGATGCTGGCCTACGTCAGCGCCTATATCTACGATTTCAAATACGTCTCCCTGGGGGCCATGCGTACGGTGTTCATCGCCGTGACCGCGGTCTGTCTGCTGGCCACGGCCTTTATCTACACCAACAACATGACCCTGATGCTCAGGCCCGAGGTCTGGCCGGAATATTTCAACCGGCCCGGGGGGACCATCCTGAACCTGGGCGATCCCACCCTGATCCCCCGCTACCTGCATTTCGTGGTCGCCTCCCTGGCCGTGGCCGGGCTGTTCCTGGCCCTGCTCTGGCAGCGCAAGGCCGACCGCGGCGAAACCGGAGCCAGGCGCTGGGTGGCCCACGGAATGGCCTGGTTCGCCTACGCCACCATGGCCCAGATCGCCGTGGGCATCTGGTTTCTGGTCGCCTTGCCCCAGCCCATTCTCCTGCTGTTCATGGGCGGGTCGGGCCTGCATACGGCCGTCCTGCTGGTCGGTGTCTCCCTGGCCGTACTCAGCGTGATCACGGCCATGCGCCAAAAGGTCTACCTGACCACGGGGCTCCTGGTAACCACGGTCACGGTGATGGTCTTCCAGCGCGACCTGCTCCGGGACGTCTATCTCAGCCCGTATTTTGACATCAGCGACCGGGTCGTGACGGGTGAACAGCTGCCCCTGATCCTGTTCATCGTCACCCTGGTCCTGGGAGTCGGGGCCATTGCCTGGATGCTCAAGCAGGCCGCCATGGCCGGAAAGGAGGTGCGCTCATGAGTTATCCGGTCTGGGAACTGTATTGGGCAGGCGGCGGCCTGCTCATCGCGATCATCGCCATTATCCACGTGTTCATCGCCCACTTCGCCATTGGCGGGGGGCTGTTTCTGGTGCTCACCGAGCGCAAGGGGTTGCGGGAAAACAACCAAGGCATCCTGGACTACACCCGCCGCCACGCCAAGTTTTTCCTGATCGTGACCATGGTCTTCGGAGCCCTGACCGGGGTGGGCATCTGGTTCACCATCTCCCTGGTCGCCCCGGCGGCCACTTCCCAGTTGATCCACACCTTTGTCTTTGCCTGGGCCATTGAGTGGGTCTTTTTCCTGGCCGAGATCGTGGCCATCTTCGTCTACTTCTACACCTTCGGCAAAATGGAGCCCCGCAGGCACATGCTCATCGGCTGGCTGTATTTCTTCTTTGCCTGGATGTCCCTGTTCATGATCAACGGGATCATCGGCTTCATGCTCACCCCCGGGGACTGGCTGACCAGCCGGGACTTCTGGGACGGTTTCTTCAACCCGTCCTTCTGGCCGGCCCTGGCCTTCCGGACCTTCATCGCCCTGATCCTGGCGGGGCTCTACGGCTTTGTCACCGCCACCTGGGAAAAGGACCCGGAACTGCGCGAAACCCTGGTCCGCCACTGCGCCAAGTGGCTGCTGGTTCCCTTCGGCTTTCTGCTGCTCTCCGGCTGGTGGTACGTGTCCATCCTGCCAGAGGGCCCCAAGGCCATGATCCTGGGCCGGAACCCGGAAATCGTGCCCTACTTTCAGGGTTTCCTGTGGATCTCGGCCCTGTTGTTCATAGGAGGCCTGATCATGGCCGTACGGATGCCCGCGGGGATCAAGCGGCCCATGGCCCTGATCCTGCTGGCCATCGGCCTGTTCTACATGGGCAGCTTCGAGATGATCCGCGAGGCCGGGCGTCGGCCCTACGTGATTTACGGCCACATGTACTCCAACGCCATCATCAAGGGCACGGAGGACGCCATTACTGAGGCCGGATACCTTCAGTCCGCCAAATGGATCCAGCACCGGGAGATCACCGAAGAAAACAAGCTGGCCGCCGGGCGGGAACTGTTCCGGGGCCAATGCTCGTCCTGCCATTCCATCGACGGACCGCTCAACGACATTCGCCCGCTGACCGCCAAGTTCGGGGTCTTCGGCATGGACGCGATGATCTCCGGGATCGGCCGGGTCTATGAATACATGCCCCGCTTCGCGGGCACGCCCCAGGAACGCGACGCCCTGGCCAACTTCCTGGTCCACGCGGTCCATGAGCGGGAAGCGCCCCAGCCTGTTCAAAGGCCGGAACAAACAGCCGAAGTGACCATCCCGCCCTTTGATCCGGACCAGGACGAATACGTGCTGCTGGCCTGGTGCAACCTGGGCGAGAAGTGCATCACGGACTGCGACGCCCACTGGTCCCTGCTGCCCCCGGGCAGCACGCTCTACGCCCAGCTGGTCCGCCGGGACTTCCAGCCTGAGATCGTCACCGAGAACGTGGTCATCACCTACGCCGCTCCTCCGGGTTCCATGGACCCGGCCTCCCAGGTGGAGTTCTGGGACTATGCGGATTCCCTGATCGGCAAGGACCTGCCGCGCAACGTGGGGCCCACCGGAATGGGACTGACCGGGGAAATGACCCTCAACCCAACCTTCCGGACCTTCATGGCAGGCGGGATCCCGGTCCTGCCCTACGCGGACGACGGTTCGCTGAACCCTTACCCGATCTTCACCTTCGAGGCCCGCAACGCCGAAACCGGGGAACTCCTGGCCATGACCCAGGCCATTGCTCCGGTCTCCACAGAGGTGGGCTGTCACAACTGTCACGGAGGAACCTGGCGGCGGGACGGAGCCATGGGCATTGCCGCGGACACGGCCTCGGACGTCCTGGCCGTGCATGACCGCCGCCACGGAACCACCCTGCTGGCCAATGCCGAGCAAGGCAGCCCGGTACTCTGCCAAAGCTGCCACCCGGATCCGCTGCTGAGCGCCGAAGGCGACCCCCAGCGACTGAACCTGCCAGCGGCCATCCACGGCTTCCACGTCCACTACCTGCTGGACCGACCCGGCCCGGAACCCTGCCACGCCTGCCACCCCACCGGCCCGGACAGCTTCACCTACTGCGCCCGAGGGGTCCACGCCAGCGAGGTCGGTCTGACCTGCACCCATTGCCACGGCACCCTGGAAGACCACGCCCTGACCCTGCTCAAGGGCGAAAAACAGGCCGGCAAGCCCCAGGCCGAACGGCTGATGCGCGACCTGCGGCCCCGGGTGGTCAGCGCGGTGGAGGACATCAACCCGCGCACTCCGTGGAACGACCAGCCGGACTGCCTGTCCTGCCACGTGGACTATGAACGCCCCGCGAGTCGCGACGTTTCCGCCTTCAACGACTGGGTCCGAGGCCCTTCGGGACTGTACCGTCTGCGCACCGACGAATCCGGCCTGATGTGCCAGGCCTGCCACGGCCCCACCCACGCCGAATACCCGGCCGTGAACGCATTCCACCCGGACCTGGACGCCATCCAGCCCTTGCAATACCAGGGCACCAAGGGCGTCATCGGCAGCCGGGACAACTGCGCGGTCTGTCACATTGAGGAAATGTACTACGACTTCCACCACCCGAATACGGTGAAGTATTGAAGATTCTGAATTCAAAGTTCTGAATTCAGAATTCAGGAGTCAGAATTCAGAATGCAGGAGCCTGTAGGGGCACGGCGGGCCGTGCCCCTACAGGTGGAAAAAAACAAAAGGCAGCTCTCGCGAGCTGCCTTTTCTGCGTGATTCATGCGGTCATCAGCCACGCGAATCCTTGTTCATTTTTTGCAAACTAAAACGAAATGCAAGTCAAACCCAGAAGGCCTTCCCACCTCCTGAATTCTGACTCCTGACTCCTGACTCTTCAACTCTTCCCTTCCTCTACCGCGCGATCATCGCCCTCAAAATATCCGCGCAACCTTCGGCGTTGTGGCTCATCTCGTGCATGTATTCGAAAAAATGCAGGAGTTGGAAGACGTCCTTGAATTCCATATCCGCGCTGAACAGTTCCCGAAACAACATGGACTTCATCTTGCGCACATCGTTGTGCTGGCTACGCACGGCCCGGTAGAGATCCTTGACCGCCTGACGGTCAGCGAAGTCCGTATGGAGCAGGCGAAGCGTTCCTTCCAGGGCCGGCTTGAGCAGCTCCACGGTTCGAATCGCCCCATCGACCATGGTCAGGCCGCCGGTGCGCAAGGCGTCGGGGATCTTCACCGTATGGATGTTCAGCCAATCCAGGGCGTCCTGGGCCGAATCCAGAATGTTGTCCTGGGCCCGAGTATAGTTCAAAAACAAGGTCTTATCCACGGCCATGAACAGTCCGCGGGGCAAATGGTTGCGGGTATTGCGCTTGATCTTGTCCGCCTTGTCCTCAAGCTGATCCAGTTCCTGCTTCAGGATCTGAAAATCCTTACACGAACTGCCCCCCCCGATATAGCACAACAAGGACTCGTTGATGATCGTCATGGAGGCTTCCACCTGACTGTAGTGCTCCAGCAGACCGTCCATGGGAGAGCGCCCGCCGATCATGCTCAAAAAAGGAATTCGAACCCGCATACGTCACCTCGTTTGCGCGCCGTCGAGCCTAAAGCACGAACCAGCGCAGTAATTGAAAAATTACCACGGAAGTAAAAGCCGCCACAGGCACCGTGAGCAACCAGTACATCACGATTTTCCCCAGAACGCGAAAATCCACAGCGGCAAACCCTCTGGCCAGCCCGACTCCCACCACGCCGCCCACCGTAGCGTGGGTGGTGGACACCGGCATGCCCAGGTTCGAGGCCATTAAGACCGTGGTAGCCGCTCCGAAGCCCACGGAAAATCCGCGGGTGTTGGTCAGCAGGGTGATCCGTTCCCCCACCGTGGACATGACCCGCTTCCCGAGCACCATGACCCCCACGGCAATGCCCATGCCGCCGAACAGCAGCAACCAGATCGGCACCTCGGCCGAAGCCGCCAAGCCCCCGGTCCGGGCGATGACCCAAATGGCCGCCACGGGGCCGATGGCATTGGCCACGTCGTTGGCCCCCAGGGAAAGCGCCATGTAGCAGGCCATGCCGATCTGCATCCGTCGAAACAGTTCTTCCATGGTTTCCGGGCCTTGCTCCACGCCATGCAGCAACCGCCCCACCACCACGTAACCGATACCCCAGACCACCGCCGCCACGACGCAGGCAATGCCGAAAATGGCGTACATATTGATTCCCAGGGCCTTGCCCATGGGCATTTTCAGCAGAAAAGACGACATGACCAGGACCACGGTCATGGCCAACCAAAAAGGAGCCCACAGCTTAGCGTTGCGGACGAAGTCCCGGGCGCTCAACACCTTCTTGCGGATGTGCGAAAATACCAGATAGGCCAGCAATGCCCCGAAAAACGGCGAAATAATCCAGGACAACACGATGCCGAACATGGTTCCCCACCGGACCACCTCCGGCCCGCCAGCCACGAATCCAAACCCGAGAATACTGCCCACGATGGAATGGGTGGTGGAGACCGGAAAACCGAACACCGTGGCCAGAAGCACCCACAGACCGGCCGAAAGCAGCGCCCCCAGCATGCCCAGCATGAGCACGTTCTGATCCTCGATCATCTCCGGGTTGATGATCCCCCGGGAGATGGTCGCGGCCACGTTGGCCCCGAGAAAAACGGCACCCACGAAGGCCAGGGTAGAGGCGATCACCACCGCTTGGCGTACGGAGATGGCCCGAGACCCCACTGAGGAGGCCATGGCATTGGCGGCGTCGTTGGCGCCGATGCTGAAGGCCATCAGCAGGCCTCCGACAATGGCAAGAATCAGGACGATGGTGACGATGTCCATTATGTGTGGGGTGGGTTGAGTTCCTGAATGGTTTCGAGCTCTATGATCGCCGCTCCGACGCCAGCTCGTTGCGGCGTGAAGGGTTCCGCCGTAAGATGAGGAAACAAGCACCAAGGGGCGGTTATGGAGCAACCGTCAGGTATAGAATCTTCACCTGTTTGTCAAAATATCGTCAACATCTTGTAACAAACGGCCTATAACAGAAGATCAGCTCCTTCCGTCGGCCTGTATGCAGCGCGGGATCTCAATAAACCTTCCCGAGCGTCCCAGGTCGTCCCAAGCCGTCTCGGGCATGTCCCGACCTGTTTGCTTCAACCATAATTGTCAACGTATCGGGTGCAAATGCGACGTCTTGCCCCGAACTTCTTGAGGCCCGCCATGGCGAAATCATCCCTGCGTTTTCGAATTCTGGCCCTGTTCTGGGGGTTGTTACTGGTCGTGTTCATCCCCATGTACGTTTTCCTGGCCCAAACCGTCCGTTCGGACCTGATCGACCACGGCCAGGACCGGGCCAAAAAGTTGCTCAACGCCACCTGCTGGCAATTCCTCTCCGCGGGACTTCACGGCGACGAAGCCGCGATGCAGGCCTGGGTCACCGAGCTTGGGGGTCGGATGGACGTCCGGTTGACCTATACCGTCGATGGCCGGGTCGCGGCGGACAGTCATGTCCGGGCCGACCGCCTGGCGGAGGTGGAAGACCATGGAACGCGCCCGGAAATCATGGTCGCCCGGGAAGGTCGCGTCGGTACGGACATCCGGCTGAGCGACACCATCGGCAGGGACTTGATCTATGTCGCCCAGCGCTGCCCCATGAGCGACGAAACCGCCGGAGTGCTGCGCATCGCCCTGCCCCTGTCCAACCTGTACGACCAGGTGGACATTCTCAAAAAGCGCTTCTTCTTCATTCTCGGAATTTGCCTGATCGCCTCCCTGTTGCTGAGTTTTTGGTTCACCCAGACGATTTTCTCCTCCATCAGGCGGCTGATCAGTCTGGTTTCCGACGTCGGCAAAGGAGCCTATGACCGCCGCCTGCACGTTGACCAGGGCAGCGAATTCTCCCCCTTGGCCGAGGCCGTGAACACCATGGCCGAAGAAATTTCCCGGCACGTGAACCGCATGGAGGAACAAAAAGCCCAACTCGAAGCCTTATTCAACGGCTTGAGCGAGGCCGTGCTCACCCTAGGCCAGGATGGACGGATCGTTTCCGCCAATCCGGCTTTTCGCAAGTTTTTCCCCAAATTACAGAAACTGGAAGGCAAAACCACTCTGGAAGCCACCCTGGAGCCGGAACTGGCCTCGGCCATGGAGCGCGTCCTGCACGGCACGTCGGACCAGGAAGAGCGCCTCTTGCTCCATCGCCCCGGCGGGAACGAGCTGGAGGCCAGAATCAACACCTATCAGGACCCCTCCGGCGGCCAACGGGCCGTGCTGGTGGTCCAGGACGTCAGCCTTCCCAGAAGGATGGAGAAAATTCGCCGGGACTTCGTGGCCAACGTCTCCCATGAGATGCGAACCCCGCTGACGTCCATCAAGGGCTACACCGAGACCCTGCTGGGCAACCCGCAGCCGGACCCGGAAACCACCCGCTCCTTTTTGCGGATCATCCAGCGCAATGCCGAACACATGGCAAACATCGTCACGGACCTGCTTAAGCTGGCCCGTCTGGAGGCCGAGGCTCCCAGCAATACATTGGAGATCATGGACGCCGGCGAGTCCCTGCGCTCGGCCATGGAGATGTGCGCCCCCCTGGCCCAGGGCAAGCAAATCCGGTTCGAAAACAATCTGGAGTTGAGCAGGCCCCAGGAAGATGCCCCGGGAGGCGTATGGGTGCTTGGCGACAAGTCCCGGCTCGTTCAGGTTTTTCAAAACATCCTGGAAAACGCCGTCCGATTCAGCCCAGAAAAAGGCAAGGTGACCATTTCCTGCCGTCCGGAAGGCGAGTACGTAGTTTTCGCCATTCGGGACCATGGAGCCGGGATTCCCCGCGAACACCAGGAACGCCTCTTTGAACGGTTCTACCGCCAGGACGCGGCCCGTAGCGAGGGCAATGGCGGCACGGGCCTGGGGCTGGCCATCTGCAAGCATATCGTCCGCCACCACGGCGGTCGAATCTGGGTGGAAAGCACCCCGGGCGAAGGCGCGACATTTTTGTTCACCCTCAAGGCCGTGCCGCCGCAGAGCAGGAAACCCGAGGCAAACTGAGCAGGATACTCGCCCGCCTTCTTTGCCCGAGACTCAGCAAGGGACCGGGCGAACCTCTTTTTCCGCGGACGGCAAATGCCCCGCGAGACGCTGGATGTCCTCCAGATAGCCCCGCCACCCGCGAAGATAAAAGGCTAAGGCGCGCGAAAAATTTTTACCCACCAAGCCGTCCAGAAAGAGTTGTGAAATATCCCGTTCGCGCTGGAGCACATATTGGGAGAGCAAAAACACCCGCCGCTCCTCCTGGCTCATCTGGCGCATCAACCGCTCCAACACATGCCGCGCCCGAGGCTGATACATCCAGAAGTACATTAAATCCAAAGAATTGACGACAACAGCCAGGTTCAGACTCTCTTCCTCCCTCGTCGCCGCGCAGACGAACCGCTCCGGCTTTTCCAGGACGCTGAGCACTTCGCTATCCGGATGCCGCAGTTCCAGAGCGGCGTAGACATCGAACATTCCACGCAGCTTGGCCGCGTAGTCCAGGGTCCGCTCCCGGAAGTTCACGGCCCGGTCTGCCAACCCCTCGATGAAGCCGGCCACGACGTCCGAGGCCAGCTTGGATATAACCGCGGCCCAATTCTGGAGCACCGCTCCCACCGCCGGCACGCCGGCGGCCCCCAGCGCAAAGCCGAGCAAGAAATTCAAAAGCAAAGCCAGCGGGATGGAGAGTATCGTCCGAAACAGATTGCCCACGGCAGCGACCTTTGGCAGTCCGCGAAACAGATTGTGCCCGGCCAGGTACAGCCCGTTGACCGCGGCCATGACGGCATACAGCGCCAGCGGCCCGGACTCGGCCGTGATCCCCATCCCTCGATCCAGAAGCATGGTCTTGACCAGCAAATCCAGCAGCGGCACTGAAAACCCGGTGTACATCAACGAATCCGCGATCCGGTTCCATTTGACGTATTCGCTCCAATGCAAAAACGGAGTCCTCCGCAACCCTCCGGCCCCGAGCACGGCCTGGATGATGTTGCGCACCCCGGTGATTCCGAACCAGATCAACGCTCCGAAATACGCAAGCACCCACCAGTCCTTGGTCACGGCGAAGGTGGCGAAGGCTGGAACAAAACCGCACAAGATTTTCAACCAGTTTTTGAGATGCGTATTCAGGTAGCGCGAATGCGGGCGCTCCTTCGCCTTGGAAGCCGTGGCGCAGTCCAGGAGCAGCTTCTTTTCCTCCTCGTTGGCATACCCGCCCAGCAGGCGAATATTGCTTTGGTCGGGCGGAACGCAGCGATACCCTTCAACTAACCATTCCTCGTTCATCGGACGACGCCAAAAACTTCGAGCGCCTTGCTCTCGCAGACCCAGCCCCAGACATTGGCTTTGCCTTTGGTTACGGCGACCAGAACTGTACGTTCGGCGCAGAGCCACATCAATCCGAATGGGAATGCAGCGCCTGCCGTTTCCGGAGGCACAGGCCCGAGGAGACTCCTGGATCGCCCTGTACATGGTTTCCGGAGTGCTTTCATGGGCAGCCATTCGTCTGTTCTGCGGCTCGCCGCGCAGACGTTCAACCTGCTGCCGACTCTTCTTCGGCAACGTATCCAATACGACCAACCCCATCCCCGGAACTTTGGCCGATCCGCCGGTGGAGTCCGTTCCGATGCGAGACTTGAGCATCGTGTTCCGGTAATACCCCCGAAAATGCTCCAGTTCCTCAAGAATTCTCCGCAGTGCAGCCTTTTGCTCCGGATCACGTTCCGGATCGTCCTCCACCCGGTGCACGATGTCCATGACGCAACGCTTCAGGCGCACGGCATTGCCGGAGTTAAGAGCGGATTGCAGTTCCAGGATGCGGGCTTGATCCGGACACCGCCCGTATGCGGCATCCTTGAAATTGAAGGCTTCCAGGCGGGTTATCCGTCCCTGAGCCTGGTCCAGCAATTCCAGAACGTCTTCGGCCCATAACCCGCTAAGCCCCAGCGTGATCCTGAACCGGGCGTGCAGGCGTTCCAAACGGGCCAACAGTTCCGGCAAGGACGCCCGTAAAAACGGTGGAGCCTGGTCGTCATCAGCCGGAATGAACGGGTTGAAAAGATTGGGGTTTCGAGACGGACGGAGATAGCCTTCAATCACGGCCTCGGCGTCGAACCGATTCATATCCTCGGCCAGTTCCATGGCCGCACGACGCTGGGCATCCCCGCCAAAAGCGCAACATTCATGCAGATCGTCCAGCCGCTCCCTAAACAGCGACAACAGTGAGTCATGGATCAGTTTGCCTAAGTGGTGCAAGGAAGGCTGTCCGGTGCCAACCAGATGGAGCAAGTCGTCCTTGGACAGTTCGGGCATCAGAACACCGAAACGACGATTGATCTCCAAACGATGCGTTGCGTTGAAGGCGTCCAGGACCGCAAAGACATAGGCCTGTTTGAAGTCGGAAGCTCGACGGCCCTCGTCCATGAACTCCTGGACGTCGGGTTGGCGGATGAACTCCAGAAAATCACGGGTGTCCGTAAAGCCTCGAGGCGTCCAGATCAAGCGAAGATACCTTCCGCGAAATCGCGGCGAAAACTCCAGCCCGACCCGAACGTCCACTTCCATGATCTCCGCCGCGCGCATTAGTTCCTCGGCCACATCCGGAGTCAGGGAGTTGTAGTAGATCACCCTGAGCCGACGGATGCCCTTGATCCAGGCATCCATGATCAGGTGAGTGGCGGACTTGCGGCCCTTGGTGTTGGCGTCGTGGACATGATCGTCAAAGGCTATCTGGTTCCAGGCCTCCGGCATTTCCACCAGGTGGTATTTGAGCAACTGACGGGCAATGGCCCTAGGGCGTCCGGTGGCCGCGTCCCGGAAATCCCGAGCGAGTTGGAGCTTGGCGCTCTCGTCCTCGGCCCGAACCAACTCCTTCATGATCTGTAACAGCACCCGAGCCGTATTGTTGCGCAACGCCACGCCGGACATGGAGAAAATCTCTTCCCGCAACGCCCGCAGGGTGCGTAAACGTTCCTCTACATCGCTGCGCTCCAAGGACCGAAACAACCGAACCACGGCGTAGGCCACTCGCAACCCGGTGCTGGCGGCCATCTCCTTGATGCCGTGAGGGTGCAGATACGGGGTAAGCAGGCTCTTCAAGTTGGGCTCATCCTCACCCTGCAAGACATCGTTGACGATGCCCAGCAACTCGAAGTCCTTCCGATCAAAATAAAGGCGGTCCACAAGGGTCGACAGTTTCACAAAATATCCACGAAGTGTTAAAAAATTGGCAAAATCGAGAAACAACGCACTCCTGTAACCTAAGTGTAACAATATCCCGAACAATGCACAATTCTCCCCCCCTCGCGAGGCAGATGAGGAATGCCCCGTTCACTTCGGCATTTGAACGCAAAAACGCCCGCTTAGTTATCTAAGCGGGCGTTTTTGTTTTGAGAAATGATCTGGCGGCGTCCTACTTTCCCACGGTTAGAACCGCAGTATCATCGGCGCTG
>NZ_JPIK01000013.1:300000-402681 GCF_000717475.1 Desulfonatronum thiodismutans | reverse complement strand
ATTTTTTCACCAATGAATTCAAAGCAATTTCATATATCCTGTTTAAATAACAAACGCCCTCCTCAGGCTAACCGAAGAGGGCGCTATTTCTAAACCAGTCTTTGGGGGCAAAAACAACCAGCTACGGCAGGAGACCTCCGGCCGCGGCTCCGGCTATCTGGGCAAAAGAAAAGATTGTCCCCGGCGCGACGCCGAGCCAGAGCACGGCGGCGGCGAGCAGTCCGCCCCAGAGCAAGCCTGGGTTGGGCACGGCCTGAACGTCGCCCGATGCGTTGACGGGCGCGTCACGGGTGTAGGCGTGGCGGACCAGGTTCAGGTAGTAGTAGATGGCGATGGCCGAGTTGAGCACCGCGATGATCACCAGCCAGTGGTAGCCTTCCATCCAGGCCGAGTTGAGCAGGAAGAGCTTACCCATGAACCCCGCGGTGGGCGGCAGGCCGACCAGGGCGAAGGCGGACACGGCCAGGACCAGGGCCAGGCCCGGGGAGCGCTGGTACAGACCGTTTAAGTCATCCAACTTAAGGTTGCGACCATCCGTGGACAGGCGACAGATCACCCAGAAGCAGGCCAGGTTCATCAACAGGTAAACCACGGCGTAGAACGCGGCGGCGGAGAGTCCGGCGGGCGTCCCGGCCACGATGCCCAGCATCACGTATCCGGCGTGGGAAACCGAGGAGTAGCCCAGAAGGCGTTTCAAGTCGGTCTGAACCAGGGCGCAGAGGTTGCCGAAGGTCATGGACACCGCGGCCAGCACGGCCAGGAGCATGGTCACTTCCATGCTCGGATCCAAGAGCGAGGACAGGCGCACCAGAACCACCACCGCGCCCAGCTTGGGCAGGGTGGCCACAAAGGCCGCGGTCTCGTTGGACGCACCTTCATAGACGTCCGGGCACCAGAAGTGCAGCGGGAACAGGGCCAGCTTGTAGAACAGGGCTCCCAGGAACAGGGCGATGCCGATCAGGGCCGCCGGGGTCTCGGACCAGGACCAGGTCTTGGTTACCAGTTCCGAGAGGTACGTGGTGTGGTGGACCCCCAGGATGTAGGACAGGCCATACATGGCCAGGGCCGTGACCACCGCGCCGAACAGGATGTACTTGATCCCGGCCTCGGCCGCGGCGGGTTCCTTGGAGCGCAGGGGGATCAGGGCGTAGAGGCTGTAGGAGGCCAGTTCCAGGGCCAGGAAGATGGTAACCAGTTCCACGGCGCTGGAGAGCAGCATCAGTCCCAGGGCGCTGAGACAGAGAAACAGGAAGTAGTCCGGCCGTTTCTCGTCTGACAGAGTGGGCTGGTTCATGGCGTTCAGGCAGGTCACGGCCAGGCCCAGGAAGATGGCCAGCTTGAAGAACTGGGACAAGGCGTCCACCTGATACGCCTCGTAAAACATCAGGCCGGAGAATTGGAAGGACAGCGCGGCCACGCCGATGCCCACGCTCGCGGCCAGGGGGAGGTAGCGCAGAAATCGCCACCAGGACTGGGGGCCCACGGTCAAGACGAAGAGGCCGCCGATCAGGGCCAGCAGGTACAGTTCCGGGATGAACAGCTCTATTTGGAAGATCACTGGTCAGTACCTCGTGTTGCGGGGAGTTGAACAACCTGGGCCGGTGGTTCGGGCTGGAGGGACGACTCCAGGTGCAGGGTCTTGCGGGTTTCGTACTGGTTCAGAAGGTGGACCACCGAAGGGTTGATGGTTTTGAGAGCCAGGGTGGGCATCAGCCCCAGGTACAGGACCAGCACGGCCAGGGGGACCAGATAGACCCACTCCCGGGTGTTCAGGTCCTTCCAGTTCGCCGCCTGGGACGGCTGGCCCCAGGCCAGTTTCAGGCCCAGGCGGAGCATGTAGGCCGCGGCCAGCATCACCCCGGGAATGGTCAACGCGCCCAGGAGGTAATTGGCCTCGAACACGCCGATGAGCACCAGGGCTTCGGAGACGAAGCCGTTGGTGCCGGGAAAGCCGAAGGACGCTATGGCGAACAGGCCGAAGAAGAACATGTAGGCCGGCAGGTATTTGCCCAGGCCCATGTTGTCCGCGATTTCCCGGCTGTGGCTGCGTTCGTAGATCGCGCCCACGAGCATGAACAGCGCCCCGGTGGTGATCCCATGGTTGATCATCTGCATGATCGCCCCTTCCACCCCGCGCATGGTGAAGACGAAGATGCCCAGGGTCACGAAGCCCATGTGGGCCACGGAGGAATAGGCGATCAGCTTCTTCATGTCCTTCTGGCCCAAAGCAATGACTCCGCCGTAAAGGATGGAAACGATGGAGATGGTGATCATCAGCGGCGCAAAGTACTCGCTGGCCGCGGGGGTCAGGGGCAGGCAAAAGCGCAGAAAGCCGTAGGTGCCCATTTTGAGCAGGATGGAAGCCAGGAGCACCGAGCCCGCGGTGGGTGCTTCCACGTGGGCCGCCGGAAGCCAGGTGTGGAACGGAAACATCGGCACCTTGATGGCAAAGGCCAGGGCCATGGCCAGGAAGGTCCAGAACTGGAAGTTGAAAGCGTATTCATGGGTCATCAGTTCCGGAATGGAGAAGGTCCCGGTGTTCACGAAAAAGGCCACGATGGCCGCCAGAAACAGCGTGCTGCCGGCCAGGGTGTAGATGAAGAACTTCAAGGATGCGTAGCGCTTGTTCGGCCCGCCCCAGACCGCGATGAGCAGGAACATGGGGATGAGCATGGCCTCCCAGAAAATGTAGAACAGCACGAAGTCCAGGGCCGAGAAGATGCCCACGCAGGCCCCGATCATCAGCAGCAGGCAGAAGTGAAACTCCTTGACCCGTTTGCCGATGTACGACCAGGAGCACAGCACGCAAAGGGGCAGGAGCAGCACGGTCAAAAAGATCATCAGGATGCTGATCCCGTCCACGCCCACATGGTAGTTCATGTTCCAGGCCGGTACCCAGGGCATGATCTCCACGAACTGGAAGTTCGCGGTGGAAAGATCAAACCGGAACAGCGGCGCGGCCAAGCCCATCTCGATCAGACCCACGACCAGTGTGTACAGGCGGACGGTCCGCTCGTCGCGCAGAAAGAACAGCCCGACGGCGGCCAGCAGGGGGAAGAAGATCAGGGCGCTGAGAACGGGGAACCCGGATTCAGTCATGTCGCGGCACCTTGGTTTAGGGGATTTATGGGAAGCATGGGAAGCATGTGTCCTTTAGAAGAGATACCAGACCAGCAGGGCGATGCCCGAGGCCAGGGCGATGGCCAGAACCAGGTAGTCCTGGAGGCGGCCGGTCTGGGCCGAGGTCAGGATGCCGCCGGTTTCCCGGGTGCCTTGGGCGCTGTTGTCCAGGACGAAGTCAATGCCCATCTTGTCGAACCAGGAAGTGATCCGGCCCAGGAACAGCAGTCCGACCAGGCCCACGCGCTCGTAGACCTCGCTCCAGAAGGCGTCGATCACGGCCAGGGGGCGACTGACCAAGGCCAGGAAGGCGCGGCCCAGGTAGATGTACAGGGTCTCGAAGTCCAGGTTGCGCTGGGCATGGGGCTTGAGCACCCCGCGCATGACCATGAACCCCAGGCCGGTGAAGCCCAGCAGCATCAAGGTCATCAGCACCTTCCAGGACGACCAGGGCTGGAAGTCGTACGCGCCGGGATAGGGCAGGAAGCGGTACAGCAGGTCCGGATACAGGCCCTGGGCGATGCAGAGCACGGCCGCCGCGCCCATGGCGATGTACATGTTCACCGGAATGGGCCTCAGCGGCTTGTCGTAGGTCGGCTTGCCGCCCCAGAAGGCGAAGTAGGGCAGTTTCAAACCCACGGAAAGAAAGGTGCCCACGGCGGCCACTTCCATGAGCATACCCAGGAGCACTTGGTGGTCGTTGAAGGCCCCGGCGATGGTCATGGTCTTGGATACAAAGCCGTTGAAGATGGGCATCCCGGAGATGGATAGGCCCGCGACCACGTAGGCCAACATGACCAGGGGCAGGCGGCCGGCCAGTCCGCCAAGTTCGTTCAGCTTGGCCGTTCCGGCGGAATACAGCACCGCGCCCACGCTCATGAACAGCAGCCCCTTATAGAGGATGTGGGCGTAGGCATGGGCGCAGGTGCCGTTCAGCGTCATGGCCGTGCCGATGCCGATGCCCGCGACCNNGTCGCCCACGACCTGGTAGCGGAGCAGGATTCCGGCCAGCATCATCAGCCCGCCGATGGTGTGGATCACGAAGTAGCGGATGCCCGCGCCCACGGCCCTGGGGTTCTCCTTGGAGTTGAACCAGATCAGCAGGGTCGAGGCCACGCTCATGATTTCCCAGAAGATGAACAGCGTCAGGTAGTCCCCGGCAAAGACGCAGCCAAAGGCCCCGCCCACGTAGACCGCCGCGGCCACGTGGTGGCGGATCTCCTTGAGGTGAAAGGCGTAGATAAAGCCGATCAGGGCCTGGATGGCGAAGACGTTGGCAAAGATCAGGGACAGCCCGTCCAGGCGGCCCAGGGAGAGCTCCAGCCCCAGGTAGCGCAGGTGCAGATGATCGCCCGGAGTGGCCGAGAACACGGCGATGATGGCCAATATCGGGGCTAAAGGCAGCAGCCAGCGCCACCAGGTCACTGTGGTCCGGGCCAGGAGCAAAAGGACCAGGCCCAGGCCGAAGAAGGCGATGGTCGGGTGGAAGAAACCCGTTGCAATATTAGTCATGGATGTCCTCGGGAGCGCCGATCAACGGAGCGACGATGCGTTTCATCACAAAGGCCATGGCCACGGCCAGAACGAACCCGAATCCGGCCCAAAAGCCCGGATACACTTCCCAAGCCACGTGCGGGTCATAGGGGCCGATGAAGAAATTCAGGCCGACAAGGACCGCGAGAACCGCGAAAAAAAGCAGCTTGAACAGCCCGGACAGGGAGCGCAGGGTCGCGATCAGTTTGTTTTCGTGAAGCGTGGTATGGTCTTGCATAAGCGACTCCTAGAACTGGGCCATGGCCTTGATGAAGCCCATGAAGGTGTCCGGGTACAGGCCCAGGAAGATGGAGATCAGGGCGGTGAGGAACAGGGGCACGACCATGGTCAGGGGGGCTTCCTTGTAGTCTTCCAGCCGGACGCCCGGGGCCGGGGCCTCGAAAAAGGCCTTGTAGATGATCGGGCCGAAATAGCTGGCATTGAGCACGGTGCTGGCCATCAGGGCGATCAGGATCACGATCTGCCCGGCGTCCAGGGCCCCGTTGGCCAGGTACCATTTGGTCACGAAGCCGCTGACCGGAGGCGCGCCGATCATGCTCAGGGCAGCCAGGGAAAAGGCCCCGAAGGTCCAGGGCATCCGTCGACCCATGCCCGAAAGCAGGCTGATCTTCTTGACGTGCGTGGCCACGTAGATCGCCCCGGCGCCAAAAAACAGCGTGATCTTGGCAAAGGCGTGGTGGGCGATGTGCGTGGTGCCGCCCATCACGGCCATGGGTGTGAGCAGGGCCACGCCCAGGATCACGTAGGACAGCTGGCTGACCGTGGAATAGGCCAGCCGGGCCTTGAGGTCGTCCTTGGTCAGGGCGATGCACGAGGCCACGACAATGGTGAACGCGGCCAGGTAGGCCGTGGGAATGCCCAGGTAGAGCACGTCCATGGTTTCCAGGCCAAAGGCTGAGAGAATGATCCGACAGACGCAGAACACCCCGGCCTTGACCACGGCCACGGCGTGCAGCAGGGCCGAGACCGGCGTGGGCGCGACCATGGCCGAGGGCAGCCAGTTGTGCAGGGGCATGATCGCGGCCTTGGCCAGACCGGCGATGAACAGCACGTAGGTCACGGTCACCGCGACGGGGTTGGCGTCCGCGGGGAAGATGCCGTGGACCACGTCGGTCAGGTTGAAGTCCAGGCTGCCGGCCAGCACGTAGGTCATGATCATGGCCGGGAGCAGAAACAGCTTGGAGGTACCCATCAGGTAGACCAGGTACTTGCGGGCCCCGGCAAAGGATGTGTCGTCCTGGTGGTGGGCCACCAGCGGGTAGGTGAACAAGGTGATGACTTCGTAGAACAGGTACAGCGTGAAGATGTTCGCGCTGAAGGCCACGCCCAGGGCCCCGAAAATGGCCACCGCGAAGCAGAAGTAGTAGCGGGTCTGGGCGTGTTCGTTCAGCGAACGCATGTACCCGATGTTGTAGCTGGTGGCCAAGATCCAGAGAAACGAGGCCACCAGGGCGAAGATCAGGGACAGGCCGTCCACACCGAACTTGACCGTGACCCCGGGGATCAGGGTGAACAGGGTGTAGGTCCAGATCTTGCCGTCCAGCACGTCCGGCACAAAGGACAGCACCGTGGCGAAGGTCAGAATGCCCGCGGCAAAGGACACCGCCTCCCGGTTGTTGGGGTTGTGTCGGGCCAGGACGATGCCCAGGGGCGCGACCAGGGTGATGAGCAGAGGGATGAGGATTTTGGCGCTGACCAATATCTCGGGCATGGCTTAGCCTCGCAGGGTGCGCAGGCGCGCGCTTTCAATGTGGCCGTAGCGCTTGGCCACGACAATGATGATCGCCAGAACCAGGGCGGCTTCGGCCGCGGCCAGACCCATCACGAACAGGGCCGCGGCATGGCCCACGGTGCCCGAGGCGTCGGTGAGCTGGCCCGAGGCCACGATGCTCAGGCCCGCTCCGTTGAGCATCAGCTCCACGCTGATCAGCATGCCCACCAAGCTGCGCCGCCAGATCACGCCGAACAGGCCCAAGGCCAGCAAAAGCAAACTGACCAGTTGAAACATGGTAAGCGCCGTCATTGGCCTTGTCTCCTTTCAAAGGCCAGAAGCACCGCTCCGGCCATGGCTACGGTCAGGACCACGGAAATCAATTCAAAGGCCAGAAAGTAGGGTTCGATGAACGTCCGGCCCAGGTCCATGAGCACGATCTCCGTGGGATGTTCATGGGAAGCCAGAGGCTGCCAGCGTAGCACCCGGGCGATGAGCATGGTCGGAGCCAGGGCCGCGACCACGCATCCAGCGCCCACCCACCAGGGCCGACCCGACTGCTCCTCCCCGCCCACCGGCGGCTTGGTGAGCATGATCGCGAAAAAAATCATAATGCTCACCGCGGCCACGTAGATCAGAATCTGCATCAAGGCCATGAACGGTGCAGCCATCAGCAGGTAGCAGCCCGCCACCCCGAACAGCGTCAGCACCAGGCCGACGAGGGCACGGACCAGGTTGCGGCTGAAGACAGCCAGCAGGCCGCCGAACAAAATGATCAGCACGTAGACGCCGAAGGCGACGTAGGCGAGAATTTCCATCACTTCTCCACCTTCTCTGTTTTTGGGTCTGTTTTGGAGTCTGTTTTGTGGTCAGGCCTGTTATCTGGATCGTCATCTGTTTTGGGAACTGGCTTGGGACTGGCCCCGGACAGGCCTTCAGCCTGCCCGCGCAACCGGGCCAGCAGGTCGAACTGAAAATCCTTGCGATCAAAGCCAGCCTGATAGATTTCATTGGAAAAACGCAACGAATCCGCCGGGCAGCTTTCCACGCAGGTTCCGCACAGGCTGCACAAGGAAAAGTCGTAGGTAAAGGAGGCTGGATTCTTGGGCGCGGAGGGCTTCTTAACCTTTTCGCCCCGGGCTTCGGCTTCTTCCATGGCTTTCTTCTGTTCCGGGGTCGGTTTGGGAGCCTTTTGCTTGACCACGGTCAGACAGGCGCTGGGACAGTTCATGGCGCACATGCCGCAGGAAATACACTTGGGTATCTCGGGTGCATCATCCTTGCCGGTCAGTTCAACATGGCCGTGATAGGTCCGCAGATTGGCGTCGTCCACGGTGGCCCGAGGATAATGCACCGTCACCTGGGGCCGGACAAAAGCCCGGAAGGTAACGCCCAAACCTATCGCCAGGCTCCACAGGCCTTGCAGCGCCTTTCCGAATTCACGAATCATGGTCATCAGGTCACCATCTCAGTTTGCCATCAAAGTTTGCCATCAAAGCTTGCCATCAAAGCTTTACAAGCACGAGGGTCACGACCAAGTTGATCAGGGCCAGGGGCAGGAGCCATTTCCAGCTCAGGTTCAAAAGCTGGTCGAAACGCACCCGGGGGTAGGTCCAGCGGAACCACATCATCACCAGCAACAGCAGATAGACCTTGGCCAAAAACCACCAGACGCCCGGGGCAGCCGGACCGTTCCAGCCGCCCAGGAACAAGGCCGTGGCCACGGCGCAGACCACGATCATGTTCGCGTACTCGGCCAGGAAGAAGATACCGAAGCCCATGCCTGAGTATTCAGTATGGAAGCCCGCGGTCAGCTCGCTTTCCGCCTCGGGCAGGTCGAAGGGAGCTCGGTTGGTCTCGGCCAGGGCGCAGACGAAGTAGATGAAAAAAGCCACTGGCTGGACCATGATGTTCCACTGCCACGGCCAGGCACCCTGCCCGGAAACTATGGTTGACAGATTCAGCGAGCCGTACTGGAAGGCAATGGCCAGCACGGCCAGCAGCAGAGGAATCTCGTAGGCCACGGACTGGGCCACTGCTCGGGCCGCGCCCAGGAGCGACCACTTGTTCTCCGAACTCCACCCGGCCAGGCACAGGGCCAGGACGTTGATTCCGGCGAAGGCCAGAATCAGCAACAACCCCAAGTCCAGTTCCATGGCCGTGAGGATCGGGCCGAAGGGAATGGGCAGGAACAGGACGAAGACCGGGGCGAAGGAGATGATCGGCGCGGTCCAGAACAGCCATTTGTCCGCTCCCCGTGGGGTGATCAACTGCTTGCCCACCAGCTTCAGGGCGTCGGCCAGGGGCTGGAGCAGGCCGTGAGGTCCGACCTCGAAGGGCCCGGGCCGACGCTGAATGTGCCCGGCTACTTTCCGCTCCAGGTAAACCAGGACCAGGCCGTTGAGGCCCACGAACCCGGCCAGCAGGGCCAAGGCCAGGAAGATGGTGAACAGTTCAAGAGGCATGCCGAAAGGAGGAGTCATGGGATCACCTGTCGATTTCCGGAATGACCATATCCAGGCTGCCCAGAATGGCCACGGCGTCGGCCAGCAAGGTGCCCCTGGTCACTTCGGCGAAGAGACTCAGATTGGAAAAACCCGGCGCGCGCAGCTTGACCCGGTAGGGCGTAGCGCTGCCGTCACTGACCAGATGTACGCCGATCTTGCCGCGCGCGCCCTCCACCGCGAAATATACTTCACCCTTGGGCGCTTTCCATTTGGGTTTAGGTGCGTTTTTGACCCAGAAATCACCGTCAGGCAGCATGTCCAGGGCCTGTTCAATGATGTCCAGGCTCTGCTCGATTTCAGCCATGCGCACATTGTACCGGGCCATGCCGTCGCAGTCGTCGTCAGTGGGGATGCTGAAGTTCAGCTCGGGATAGACGGAGTAGGGCTCGGCCCTGCGCACATCGTAAGCCACGCCGGAGCCGCGCAGGGTGGGACCGGTGGCCCCGTAGCGCCGACACATCTCCACGGAGATGTGTCCCACGCCCTCCAGGCGATGACGCAGGATCATGTTGCCCGTGACCAGATCGCGGTACATGGGCAGCCTGGAGCGCAGATGGAGCACGAAGTCCCGGATCATACGCTGGGCCGTATCGTCCAGGTCCGCCGCCACCCCGCCGAGGCGGTAATAACTGTAGGTCAGCCGGGATCCGGTGGGCCGCTGCAGGATGTCCAGGATTCGTTCCCGATCGTCAAATCCGTACATGATCGGGGTGAACGCCCCCAGATCCAGCAGGAAGGCCCCCCACCAGAGCAAGTGGGAACTGATCCGGTTCAACTCGCAGGTGATCACCCTGATGAACTCGGCTCGACGGGGCACCTCGATCCCGCCCAGCTTTTCCACGGCCCCGGCCCAGGCCCAGTTCCAAGCCAGGGCATGCAGATAGTCCACCCGGCCCATGTTGGGCATGTACTGGTAGTACGTCTGCTCCTCGCCCATTTTCTCGTGCATCCGGTGCAGATACCCCAGCACCGGCTCGGTGCGCAGAATATACTCGCCGTCCAATTCGAAAATGACCCGCAGCACGCCGTGGGTGGCCGGGTGCTGCGGCCCCATGTTCAGGATCATGGTATCCGGCGAGCCGCCCTTTTCGAAATGATTGGTGTAGAAATCCCCACCGAGATGGAATCGCCCTGGAGACGCGGAACTGGTCATGGCAAGCCTTTGTGTTGGTATGCGCTGTTCAGATTCGTTGGAGTCGACGCGGAGGACAAAAGCGCCTCACGTGGCGGAAACCTCGTCGCTCTCGTGGCCGTCCGCCGATCCCGTAACGTCGGAAGGCGTGCCTGGGGCTTCGCTCTCCTCCGCGGCCGCGAGAAACGCGGCCACATCTCCGGCTTGCGGCCCTCCTTCGCCGTCGGGTACCAAGTCCGTCAGGCTCTTGAGAGCCTTGTCGCCCTTACGCAACGGATGAAACTCAGCGTCCTCGGCGGCCAGCAGCAAGGGCGTCATGTTCTCATGTCCGGCGAAGGTCACGCCGAAGAAATCCCGGCATTCCCGCTCATGCCACGAGGCTCCCTGATAAATGTCCGAGATCGTCGGCAGTTCCGGGGCATCCTTGGGTATCAACACCCGGAGGGCGATCCTGCCCGGTGCGTCGAAATGATCGAAATGGTACACGCCGAGAAACCCTTCCGAAACCTCCACCACGGAGACGTCCTCCAGAAAGTAGGCCTTTCCAAGAAGCTTGGCCGCCGCGGGTCGCAACTCTTCCGGAGCAAGGTATGCGGCAAGAGTCAGGCCGGACACGTTCGGGGAGCATTCTTCCAGACGCAAGACCGGCACGTCGCGCAACGCATCAAGGGTCATCGGACACCTCCCTCGACGACGGCCGCGCCCACGGGCTTGGCCACCGGCCACCAGCGCTTGCCGGTAATTTTTTCCTGAATCAGGAACAGCCCTTCCAGCAGGGCCTCGGGCCGGGGCGGGCATCCCGGAACGTAAACGTCCACCGGGATGATCCGATCAACCCCTTCGACAACGTTATACTGGCCCTTGAAGTTGAACGGCCCGCCGGAGATGGAACAGTTCCCCAAGGCCATGACCCATTTCGGCCCAGGCATCTGTTCGTACAACCGGACCACTGCGGGGGCCATTTTCTTGGTCACCGTCCCGGCCACGATCATCAGGTCGGACTGCCTCGGGGAGGGACGGAACACCTCCGCGCCGTAGCGGGCTATGTCGAACCGGGCCATGCCCACGGCCATCATCTCAATGGCGCAACAGGCCAGACCGAAGGTCATCGGCCAGAGGGACATGGACCGACAGACGTCGAAAATCTTTTCCAGGGGGGCGATCCGGATCGGCGCTTGGTCTTGGCCCAGATCGGCTCGCTTCAGAGAGAAATCCGTCTCGGCCATGAGAACACTCCTTTGCGCCAGAAATAGATAATGGAAATTCCGAGAATAAACAGGAAGATGAACAGCTTTATCAACGGCAGGAAACCCTCGGAGTGTGGATAGTAGGTGGCCACCGGAAACAAATAGAGGATGTCCACCTCAAAGGCGAGAAAGATCAAAGCATAGAAGTAGTAGTTGACCCCGAAGCGGGTCCAGGCGCTGCCCTGCGGCGTGATCCCGCATTCATAGGGCATCGTGATATCCCCGCCTTTGAACCGGGGAGCGATCAGGCGGGAGATGAGCAGGGGCCCCGCGGCAAACAGAACGCCCGCCAAGAGAAAAACGATCAAAGCCAAGTGAAACCAAGTGAATACCATGGGGTTACCACCTTTGGGCAGGGATCAAAAAAAATGAAAAACGTCTTTTCCAGAAAGGTGAAAAAGAGGACTACCTCAAGAAGAAAAGAAAAATAACACAAAAAAACAAACTTTTACGACAGCAGCTTTTAGGCATACATCATTATGTTTGTTATATTTTCCCTGCCTTCATACCAGCTAACAACAATTTGTCAACAAGGCGTGATTATTTTGTCTTGTTGACTTTTTGACACAAGACGGCATCCGGAAAAACACGGATAAGGGAGACGTACAAGGATTTTTCGGACGGAAGAGGCGGTGTTGGAGGAAAAGCGAAAGGAGGAATATCTTTGATCAGGATCGTGTGAGACGGGCTGTTTTGATCGAACTTATCCAAGCGGCCAGAGTGCTTAAAACCAAGACCAGAGGCCAATACCACGTCGGTTCGAAAACCATTTGCTTGACTCCGATCACTGCAGCGAACAAGGCGAAGAGGGTCAAGGCGGACCAAATCGTCAGTTGCAACTCCCAGCCAGAGAGCATGGCTGGGGATTGGCCGCGACGATCAAGGCCGAAAAGGCGGTAAGCCGCAAAGGCACATATCCAGAGGCAGATGATTATGGCCCAGAGCACGTCGCCGGGGTAATGCGAGCCATGGAATACCCGACCGACCCCCACCATGCTTCCCCAGGCCAATGCCAGCAGCAGCACCGACCATGCGAGGGATCGTCGCGAAGCGCACCAAAGGCATACGGCCATTGGGAGCAAAAACATCGCGGTGGTGGTGTGCCCCGACGTGAAGCTGCCCTTGCTCATCGCCTCGGAAAAACCGTACGGCCCGATCAGCCAGATTGAGGAATAGTCCTGGTCTCCGCGAAGAACGTCCTGGGGCCGAGCCCGTCCAAAAAAGGCCTTCAGGCCGCGATTGGTCACGAGAAAGAGCAGCATGCACGCCAAATAGTATCCGGCAAAGAGCCGGATGCCGGAGGCCTTTGGCCCCCAGAACGGCGTCAAGGCGCTAAAATAGACGGCCAAAACCAGAATGAGCGTCGCGTAGGTCAGATCCTGAGCGCCGGGCGATTCTCCCTGAAACAGAGATCGCGCGGCCACGTCGTTCCACCATTGCAGCAAAATGGATTCACGGGACAGCTCCAGGCCCCAGGCCGTCACGGCCAGATCTCCCCGAAAAAGAGGGATGCTGAGCAGCCCCCCGATCAGCGCACTTGCCCCGACCCACCACCAAAGCGGTGAGGACGTGAGTTGCCCCCAAAGCTTGGGCCGATTCGAAGCGACCTCTCGGGTATTAACCATGATCGATGGGAAAAGACCTAACGGCCTCGCAAGAAATCAAACGGATTGTCGGGCATCACATGCCAAAGCAGACGTCCCCCGGCCAGAAAGCCAAACAAGAGATTTCCCATCCATGCGCCCAGAAAGGGAGAAAGAAAACCACGTTCCCCCAGGGAGACCCCGAGTACGAAGAGCACGTAATACACGAAAACAATGGCCAGCCCCAGGGCGATGTTCAGGTAGACGCTGTCGAAAATGGTATACAGCGCCAGAGCGATGAGGGCCATCATCAGCAGGGAGAAGGCATAGGACCACTTCATATGCCAGGCCGTACGCAGCCGTTCCACGTTGGAACCGGTGCCCTCCAGGTAAGAAATGATCCGCCCCAGCTCGAACAGTGAAAGCGCGGCGGCCTCGAATCGGGTTTGCAAGACGCCGAAGACCTCAAGATCCTGAGAGATATCCAGCCTCAAGGATGCTTCTTCCCTAACCTCAAAGGTAAGCGTTTCGTAGATCCGAGGTTCGTGCAGCTCCCAGCCCGTACCCAGAATGTCGAACCGACTCGCGACGATAATCCGTTGCAGCGTATTGCCCTCGCCGTAGACATAAACCGTGATGTCCCGGCCACGGCGTTGCTCCGGATACGCCCCGTCGACGCTGACCACGTAGGTGCCACTCAGAAACCAGATATCGCGCAATTCCACTTGCCCAGCCTCTTCCTTTCGCACCTGCTCCGCCCAGATGCGGTCCATGGCCCGCTGACCGGCCACGCCTAGGGCCTGAGCCAGGAAAAGTTGCGCGAAACACCAGACCAAACCGTATACGGCATAGAAACGAACCAACGCCGTATAGGAAACCCCGCCGGACTGAAGGGCGAGCAGTTCCCGGTGGCGAACCAGCAGTCCGATCTGGACGATCAGGGAGACCAGGAAGGCCGCCGGCAGGATCTGCGAAAGAATCAGCGGCAATTTAGCCAGAAAAAAACCGGCCATGGTGCCCACGCCCACACCGGCCTGGACAAAAACGTCCAGGTTTTCCACCAGGTCCTGAAGCAGGTAGATGCAGATCCCGACCCCGAGACACAACCCGTTCAGAAAAAGATTCTGAACAAGCAGATAGCGTTGCAGCGTGCTCAATCGATAGGCGGTCAAGCGACGGAAAACGTCGCTGACGAAAGGGGCGATGGAAGGCCGCGTCGGAGGAGGGAGCTTGACGTTTCGAGAAGACATATGTTCACCCACGGCTAATCAGCCTTCTTCAGAAACCAGATCTGAAGATGCGCGATCCACTCGCCGATACGTAATCCCCGCTCTTGGGCGGCGAACCAAATCCCCAGGCCGGCTACGGCCCCGAAGAGCAGCATCTGCCCCCACAGCGGCAGGTAGGCGGGCACGATGCCGAGTTCCGCGATGACGATGCCCGTGGAGAACATGCCGTAGAACACGAAAAATACGGCCATGATCAGAATCATGGCGTACTGGCGCTTCAAGCCTTCGAAGGCCTGGGCCAGGGGAATGGCCAGCAGCCCGAGAATCAGGCAGGCCATGGGCACGACCCAGCGTTTGTGGATTTCCACGGCCACCCGGTTGGCGAACTCTTCCCCACGGACCTCCACAAGATCGGGCATGGCGGACCATTCCCGAAGTTCGCTCCAGGACATCTCCTTAGGCCGGGCTTCACGCTGAGAAATTCCCATCAGCAACTGATCAAGATCTAAGCGCACCAGGTACGTGTCGAAACGCAGCTCAGTAATGGCATTTTTCTGCATGCGGTAGATCCGTCCGTGCTCCAGAGCGAACAGTATGCGGCCTTCCCTGGGCTCGGTAACCACGTAGCCCACGGGAGCAACGATCACCGCCGTGATTTCCGGACGGGTCTGGTCCTCCACGAAAACCTGACGCAGCCGCTGGTCCGCGTCCACGTTCTTGGCGTAGATGGTCAATCCGGGAAAATCTTTGTGAAAAATGCCCGGCTGGAGGACCATTTGGGTTTTGGAGTGGGCCAGGTCCAGGGCGGTGCGCCGGAAGTTGTCGAAGCCCCAGGAAATACCGCCCAGGCTGATCACCAGGGCCAGGACCGAGGCGGCGAGGGAGAAAATGATCGGTGCCGGAAGAATCTGGTACAGGCTGACGCCGCCGGATTTGAGGGCGATGAGTTCCCGATCGTTGCTCATCCGCAGGAACACCAGAAAGATGCTCAGCAGGCAGGCCACCGGGATGAGCATGAACAGAAAAAACGGACTCAGAAAGACGAACAGCCGGAGGATGTCCAGGGTGGACACCTGTTGGTGCAGAAACAGCTCGCGCAACTGGAGCAGCCGCCCGACCAGAAGCAGGGAGATCAGGGCGGACCAAGTCAGGAAGAAAAGAAAGCAGATTTCCTGGAATACCCGTTTCTGAAGCAAGGTCCAGCGATGGGGCAGATAGGCGGAAAGGTTCAAGACGACTCGCTCTCCCCACGGCCCACGGAAGGCGCTTCGGCTTGAAAAAAACGTTCCAAAAAACGCCCGTCGCCAGGCCCCAGGTTGAAGCGCATCCCGGCTTCAGCCAGCAGCGAGGCCAAGGAACGCCCGGGATGATCCCGACGCGTTTCGTCGATCCAGGCCACGGCGCGCTGGATCGGTTCGGTCATTTTGATGTCGTTCATTGCCATCCACCTGCTCGGTGTTCTCGCCAGGGCCGGATACAGAACCGGATCAGCAACGGCACTGGCTGTTTCTCGTCGGAAGGCAGAACCTACAACAAGCCCCCGGCGATGACAACGCGGAGTCCATGAAGGGTCAGGGGAAATCTGTCTTATCCGAATCCAAATCGCGATCGAAATCGGAATCGGAATGAAGAAAGCCTTGTATCACCTCGTGATTACGCCATCTATCTGGATATTGCGTTCGATTGCGATTACGATTTCGATTTCGATCGCGATTGTCAGATAGCAGGTGGGTGGGGGCGAGAACAAACCTGCCCGGCGTTGCCCGCAATCCCTCCTTGCCTGGATGTCCGCTCTTTGCTATTCGCGGGTTTCGTTTCATCGTTCCCCATATGGGACGGGCATCATGGAGGTGCGCCGCGACATGGACGGGACAACCAAAACCACTCAACAAGGAGCTTAACGTATGGCTAAGGGATCGCGTTTCGGCGTTTTGGCGGGACTTTTAGCGGCACTGGTGCTGTGCCTGACCCTCAGTGGACCGGCCTGGGCCGAAAAGACACTGGTCAACGGCATCGATTTCGGCTTTCCGCCCTTCGGCTTCGTGGACACCCAAGGCAACCCGGCTGGCTTTGACGTGGACTCCGTCAATTGGATCGCCGAACAGATGGGTTTCACCGTGCGGCACCAGCCCATGGACTGGGACGGAATCATCCCGGCCCTGAACACCAACCGCATCGACTTCATCGCCTCGGGCATGAGCATCACCGAAGAACGGATGAAGGTCGTCAACTTTACCATCCCTTACTACGAAGTCACCCAGGTTCTGGTGGCCAACGAAGCCGAGGAGACTTCATTTGAAGAGATGTTCACCACCGGCAAAAAAATCGGCGTGCAGCGGGGCACCAACACCCACACCCTGCTCATCGACAAGGCCAAGGAGCCGGGCATGAACTTCGAGATCGTGGCCTACGACTCCACGGACCTATCCATGCAGGACCTGCCCATCGGACGCATTCACGCCTCGGCCATGGACAGTTCCATTGCCCGTGAAATGAAGAAGGGCCGGGCCTTCAAGACCATCGGCACCTTCGATGTCCCCGCGGACGGCTACGGCTACGCTGTACGCAAGAACGACACCGAACTGCTGAACACGCTCAACGAAGGCCTGAAGAAGCTAATGGCTGATCCGTACTGGGTCGAGCTGAAGCAGAAATGGGAACTTGAGTAACATCCCCTGATATCACGTCAAGGCTTGGGGGCGGCTTGTAAGCCTCCCCCAAGCCTTTTTATCCCCAGAATCGACCACCGGACGGCCTCGTCGAACAAGCCCCCACTCTGATGGATTTCGCCAAAGTCATGCCCGTGCTCTGGGAATCCTTGCCCTATATCCTGGGCGGGATCACCTGGACCCTAACCCTTGTCTTCGGGGCCATGTTCCTCGGCCTGTGCCTCGGCATCCCGCTGGCCGTGGGTCAAGTGTACGGGTCAAAAACCATCCGTCGTCTGGCCGGCTTCTATGTCTGGCTGTTTCGTGGGGTGCCCATCCTGGTCCAGCTCTACCTGTTCTACTTCGGCATCCTGGCCTACCTCAGCCAGGTTCCCGCGCTATCCGGCCTGGGACTGGACAGCGCCTTTCTGGCGGCCCTGGTGGTGCTCAGTCTGACCAGCGCGGCTTATCAATCCCAAATTTTTCGCGGCTCCATCCAGTCCCTGCCCGAAGGCCAGCTCAAAGCGGCCCGTGCCCTGGGCATGACCGACGGCCAGGCCATCCGGAGCATTATCCTGCCTCAGGCCCTGCGGCTGTCCATCCCCGGCTGGTCCAACGAATACTCCATCCTGCTCAAGGACTCTGCTCTAGCCTTTGCCATCGGGGTGATGGAAATCATGTCCCGGACCCGGACCGTGGCCGCCCTGACCCATGAGCCGCTGCCCTTCGCCCTGGTGGCCGGAGTGCTCTTCTATATCCTGACCCACCTGGGCGTCCGGGCGCTGAAGACGCTGGAACGAAAGGTGCGGATTCCCGGTTACGCCCGGCAAGGAAGCATGTCATGACCACGCAGCAACCTGTTCTCCGCGTCGAAGGCATCCATAAGACCCTCGGCGATCAACTCGTCCTGGATGACGTCTCCCTGACCGTGAATCGGGGCGAGGTAAAAATCCTGATCGGCCCCTCGGGGTCCGGCAAGAGCACGCTGTTGCAGTGCCTGAACTTTCTGCACTACCCGGATCAGGGCCGGATTTGGCTGGACGGACGGGAATTCAAGGCCGCCGGTCGCAAGGATTTGTGCGCCTTTCGTCAGCAAGTGGGAATGATCTTCCAGGATTTCAATCTGTTCGACCACCTGACCGCGCTGGACAACGTGCGCATCGCCCTGATCAAGGTCAAAGGCGAAGCCAAGGCCAAGGCCACGCACCGCGCCAAGGAAGAATTGGCCCGGGTCGGCCTGGCGGACAAGATGGACCTGTATCCGGCCCAACTGTCCGGAGGTCAGAAACAACGCGTTTCCATGGCCCGTGCCCTGGCCATGGACCCCAAGGTACTGCTCCTGGACGAACCTACCAGCGCTCTGGACCCGGAACTCATCGGTGAGGTTCTGGCCGTGATCCGCTTCCTGGCTTCCGCCGGCATGACCATGATCATGGCCACCCACCAGATCGCCTTTTCCGCGACCATGGCCCACGAGTTTCTGTTCATGGAAAAGGGACGGATCGTGGAACGCGGCAGCCCGGCGCACCTGCTGGCCCCCGGGGCCTCGTCCCGGACCATGGCCTTTTGCGCCAAGATCAATGAACTCTCCGGTGACCTGGGCGCGGCAGAGCGCAGTTGCGCGTCTCCAAACGCAATCCCGGCCGGCAACCCAGAGGGCGGACGCGGCACGACATGAGCGACTACTGGCATTTTTTCTTGACCGACGTGGCCCCGGCCCTGAATCAGGGCCTTTGGGTCAGCGTGGCCGTAATCGTGCCCTCGGCCTTGCTGGGCTTGGCCCTCGGCGTCCTGGTGGGTTCGTTGCGGGTCTATGCCCCTGCTCCGGTCCGCTGGCTGAACGAAGCCTACGTGTCCGTTTTCCGAGGCACTCCGCTGGTGGTACAATTGTTCTTCTGGTACTTCGCCCTGCCCCATCTGCAGATCGGCGACGTACGTATAGTGCTTTCCCCCATGTCCGCGGCGATCCTGGGCTTCACTCTGTGCAGCGGGGCCTATCACTCCGAATACATCCGGGGCGCCCTGCTCTCCATCCGCCACGGACAGATCAAGGCCGCCCAGGCCCTGGGCATGACCAAGACCCAAACCGTACTCTGGGTGGTCCTGCCCCAGGCTCTGCGCCGGGCTTTGCCCGGGTGCGGCAACGAGATCATCTATCTGATCAAATACTCGTCCCTGGCCTCCATCATCACCCTCAATGAACTGACCGGTATCGGACGGACCATTGCCAAGCAGACCTGGCGCAACATCGAGGTCTTCGTAGCCCTGGGCCTGTATTATCTGCTGCTGGTCACCCTGGCCACCCTGCTCTTGCAGTATGTCGAGCGCAAAATGGAGTTGCCGGGATTCGAACAATCCAGGGGATAAGCGCCTATCCGTCCCGCCGCCAGGAATATCCTTGCCTTCCGCCCAAAACCAGGGGCACTAAACACTTCCCGGAGGTTTCATGCCCGAGGATCCGCTTCTCCGTTTGCCGCGACTCTATGCGGACATGGAAAACCAATACGCCAACATCGCCGCGACCATCGGCCTAACCTGCGCCGACTGTCCGGACAACTGCTGTACCAGCTATTTTCAACACCACACCCATGTGGAATGGGCTTATCTCTGGCAAGGGCTGGCAATACTCCCGGAAGCGCGATTGCGGGAGATCCGATCACGGGCCGCCCAATACGTGGACCAAGCCAGGGGGATGCTGGCCGAACAGCGAGCTCCGGACATCATGTGTCCCCTGAACGAGGACGGGCGGTGCATCCTGTACGCGCATCGGCTGATGATCTGTAGGCTGCACGGCGTGCCCAACGCCTTCACGTTGCCCAACGGGGTCGTTAAGGAGTTTCCCGGGTGTTTCCGAAGTCAAGAGTTGGCGGCAGGCAGCACTGGTTTGCCCAAGCTGGACCGGACGGACTTTTACCGTCTCCTGGCGGAATTGGAGATGGATTATCTGCGGAGCATGACCCAAAAACCCGCGAAAGTTCGATTAACCCTGGCCGAAATGATTCACCAGGGTCCGCCGATTTGAGGCACGGTGCGATGGTGGGATTTGCGAAGGAAGTGAATATGGAGACATCAAGGACGAGAAGTCCAGCACGCTCCGTACGGCTTCCGAGGACTGGAGGCTCCCCAACGGAACCTCAAGCATGCCCCTCAGAAGCCGTGCGGGCGAGGGTCAAGACTCAAGACTGGCCCCGGACACGGCCTGGACGATGTCTCCCTTGGCATTGTAGACCGACGTGGTTTCCATGGCCACGAGCTTGGAGATGACAGTAGGGTCTTGCAGCACTTGTCGCTGCAAGCGGGCTTTCCGGATGTTCTTCATGGACTCGGCCTGGGACTGTCCTTCCCGAGAAACGGTTTCAGCCGGCTGTGCTTTCGGGATTTCCATAACAGCGGGGTTGATCTTAGGCATTTCCATAATTCGCCTCCTTTTCCTTTTTTTCTGGGGTTTGTTACCTACTATATCGACCAAATCGCAAACATCTTTAGGGAGATTTAGCATTTTTTTCCCACCCGGCCATGGTGTTTTTTTATTTTGCACGAAAAATGCCAACCAAGTGCCGAACTGACAGTCAAACCTTTCCGGAGCTTCTCATGACCACGACTATTGAACACCGCCCCATCCAGACCCTTGAAGAATTTTACCACCTCATGAACCAGACGGCCCTTGTCCGACGCAAGGCCGCTCAAGACGCCCTGGCCGGACGGGAACCCGCGGAATCGGATATCGCCTCACTGCGTAACGCCCTGGAAAGTTTGAAGCAGATTCCGAACACTGACTCGGAAAAACCTTTCGAACGACTGCTGCGCATGGACGACGACAACGCGGTGACCGTTGACCTGGACTACGAAATCACGGAGCTGGCCAGGGACGTGATGTTCTTGGAATTGGGCGAGACGGCTCTGAAACTGGTCATCGAGGATCAGACTCCGGGCCTGCTTTCCCAGGCCGATCAATTAGCCCAACGACTGACCAAGGCCTTGGGCGCCGCGACCTTACGCTGCTTCATCACGGACCGCGACGGCACGGTGAACAACTACTGCGGCCGCTACCGCTCCTCGGTTCAGGCCGTGTACAATGCGGTCTTCCTGACCCGCTTCGCCCGAAGCCGCGCCACCTGGCCCATCGTGGTCACCTCCGGCCCGCTGTCCGGCCCCGGGCTCCTGGACGTCAGCGTCGTTCCGCCAAAGACCTACGTCATGGCCGCGTCCAAAGGCCGGGAATACATGGATCTGGCCGACGCTTACGGCAGCTTCCCGACCTCTGAGGATCAAAATCGCGTACTGCAAAATTTGCACAGCGATCTGGGCAGCCTGCTGGAACGCCCTGAAAACCGAAAATTCGGCCTGATCGGCTCAGGCCTGCAGGTAAAATTCGGCCAGCTCACCGTGGCCCGCCAGGACATTTCCGGGTCCGTCCCCGAGGCCGAATCCCTGGCCTTTCTGAGGACCGTCACGGCCCTGGTGGAACGCCACGACCCGGACGGCCACGCCCTGCGCATCGAGGACACCGGCCTGGATATTGAAATCATCCTGACTATCGGCTCCGGCGAAGAGCGCAAGGACTTCGACAAGGGCGACGGGGTGCTGTTTCTGGACCAAGCCCTGGGGCTGAACCTGGACAAAGGCCCGCATCTGGTCTGCGGAGACACCTTTTCCGACCTGCCCATGCTCCGGGCGACCCTGGAACGCTGCCCGGACACCCACGCCGTATTCGTGACCCGCAAGCAGGAACTGCACAAGGCCGTCCTCGAACTCTGCCCCAAGGCCAGCCTCGTGGCCGAGCCGGACATCCTGGTTCTGGCCCTGCACGCCCTGTCCAAGGTTTCCCAGTAAAACTGCCAAAAAAAGAACACCCTCATTTCCCAAAGGAGACCCACCCCATGGCCCTGAACAAGGAATTGCTGGACATCCTGGCCTGCCCCAAGTGCAAGGCCGACGTGACCCTGACCCCGGCCGAGGACGGCCTGACCTGCACGCCCTGCCGGGTCGTCTATCCCATCAAAGAGGAAATCCCGATCATGCTCATCGAAGAGGCCGTCCCGCTGGCGGACTGGGAAAAGGGCGTCCGCGAACAGAGCAAGGGGACGAATATTAGGTAAGCCTTCTTGCGTACATCTGACGACGAGCGGAGTTGCCTGGAAGACGCCATGAAGCATGTGACGCATCTACCTCCCGACATGCCTTCAGACGCAACGCATCACCCCTACGGAGGGAAACCATGACCAAACTTCCTTTTTGGATCGGATTCGGGGACATCCATGAACAAACCGGCAATGTCCGCCTGATCCCTGAATTGGGCGAGGCCGCCGCGGTCCTGGTCAGCGGCGACCTGACCAACCGGGGCAAGAAGCCCGCGGCGGAGCGCATCCTGGAGCAGATTCGAAAAATCAACCCCCGAATCTACGCTCAGATCGGCAACATGGACTATCCGGAAGTTGAGGATTTTCTCAACGCACAGGGCGTGAACATCCATGCCCGCGGACAGGACCTGGGTCACGGAGTCGGACTGATGGGTGTGGGCTACTCCAACCCCACGCCTTTCGGCACGCCGGGAGAGGTTTCCGACGACCAATTGGCTGTTTGGCTGGCTCAGGCCCATGAACCGGTCAAGGATCTGCCGCACCTGTTGCTGGTGGCCCACAACCCGCCCTTCGACACCGCAGCGGACAAGGTCGGCGGCAAGACCTCCGTGGGCAGCCGGGCCGTCCGGGCCTTCATCGAGAAGGTCCAGCCGGAGGTCTGCCTGACCGGGCACATTCACGAAGCCCGGGCCGAGGACCGCATCGGCAAGACCCAGGTAATTAACCCAGGCCCCTTGGCCGGAGGCGGCTACGCCCTGATCCGGCTGACCGCGACCGGACTGCGCGGCGAGTTGCGGATGATCGGCCAAAGGTCCTCATAGCGATACATCATGAAGCTGTACTCATGGAACGTCAACGGCTTCCGAGCCGTGCTGAACAAGGGCTTTTGGGACTGGTTCCATCAGGCCGACGCCGACGTTGTCGGCCTGCAGGAAATCAAGGCCACGCCGGACCAACTCGCCGACCAGGATCGGCAAGCCTCCGGCTACTTGGACTACTGGAACCCCAGTCAAACCAAGAAAGGCTATTCCGGGGTATCCTGCTTCACCAAGGTGAAGCCCTTGGACGTGGGCCTGGAACTGCCCCACGAGCGCTTCCACGGTGAAGGCCGGGTGATCCGCCTGGAGTTCCCGGACTTCCACTTCTTCAACATCTATTTTCCCAACGGCCAGATGAGCCCGGAGCGGCTGGACTACAAACTGGGCTTTTACGATGCATTCCTGGAACACGCCCAGGATTTACGCCGCTCCAAGCCCATCGTGGTCTGCGGGGACTTCAACACCGCGCATAAGGAAATCGACCTGAAAAACCCCAAGGCCAACTCCGACACCTCCGGCTTTCTGCCCATCGAACGCGCCTGGATCGATTCCTTCATCGCCGCCGGATACGTGGACACCTTCCGGATATTCACCGCCCTGCCGGATCAGTACACATGGTGGACCTACCGCTACGGCGCCCGAAGCCGCAACGCCGGGTGGCGCATCGACTACTTCTTCGTCTCCGAGGAACTCAAGCCCGCCGTCCGCCGCGCTTGGATCGAACCGGACGTCCAGGGATCGGACCATTGTCCGGTGGGGCTGGAGTTGGAGTTGTAGTCGCTCGGCCCCAAGCCACGCCATCACGCATTCAGACGGACGGAAACCAACCGCCCCTGTTCCAGCCGATACACCCGCTCCATGTATTCCAGCCCAGCCGGGCGATGGGTGATCAGCAGCACGGAGCGGCCTTGCATCAGGGGGCGCAGCTCCGTCCACAACTCGGCCTCGGTTGCGGCGTCCAGCCCTTCGGTGGGCTCGTCCAGGATCAGGATCGGGGCGTCCTTGAGCAGGGCCCGGGCCACGCTCAGCCGTCGGGCCTGACCGCCGGACAGTCTGGCCCCGAACTGACCGACCTGGGTATCCAGACGGTCCGGTAACGACGCAACGAATTCCTCCAGCCGGGCTCCGCGCAGTGCGTCCCAAAGTTCGGACTCCGCGGCCTGGGGACGCCCCAGGCGCAGGTTCTCGGCAATGGTGGCGTTGAACAGGAACACGTGCTGCGAAACCACGGCCATCCGGGCCCGGACCTCATCGCCGGACACGTTCCGCAGTTCCCGCCCGGCAAGTCGGATCTCGCCGTGGTCGTACTCCCAGAACCGCAGCAGAATCTGTTGCAGGGTGGTCTTGCCCGATCCGGCCGGTCCAACGATGCCGACCCGCCTGCCCTGGGGCAGATCCAGGTTCACGCCGCGCAGCATCGGCTCATCGCGGTCTGAAGTTCCTCCTGGATAGGTGAACCACAGATCGCGGACCACCAGATCTCCTCCCGACGGCAATGCTTGCGGCTCCATGGGCTCGATCACCGGAGGCCGGGCTTCGGTGATTTCCAATATCCGGCTTGCGGCCATCCGAATCTGTCCCCACATCCGCCACGCTCCGGGCAAAGGCATAACGGCCTCGAAGCAGACCAGGGCCAGAACCGCCAGCATGGGCAGCGTGGCCGGAGACCAGTCGCCCGCGCCAACCAGGGGGATGCCCAGCAGCAGGACCAGCCACATGGCCAGGCCCGAGGCCAGCCCCACCATGCCCTGGGCCATGCTCTCCAGCCGGGCCGTCCGGGTTTGCAGCCGGATCAGCCGGTCGTTTTCCCGCTGGACCAGTTCCCGGTATCTGGGTCCGGCACCGTAGACCAGCAACTCTTCCATGCCCCGCAAACCGTCCACCACCAGACAGCGCAGTCTGGCGGCCGCCTGCACCTGCTCCGCGCCGTCCTTTGCATCCCGATACAGGCAAAATGCCGGCAGCACGGCCCCGGCCAGCAGCCAGAGCCCGGCCACGCCCAGAGCCAGGGCCGGATCGAAGAACAGAAAAAAACCGAAGGACACCCCGGCCACGCATATCGCGGTCCCGGCGGGCAGGAGCAGGCGCAGATAGAAATTGTCCAGCAGGTCGATGTCCGCCCGCAACCGGCTGAACAAATCCGCGCTGTGCATCCCTCCTCGTCCGTTTTCCTTGCCCAGGCCGGCGGGCACGAGGGGAACCAGGCGCTCGAAAAACCGGACCCGCAGGTCAGCCAGGAGGCGCAAGGTGGCGTCGTGGCTGACCAGCCGCTCGAAATATCGCCCCACGCTGCGGACTATCGCCAGAGTCCGAATGGCTCCTGCAGGCAGGAAATAGTTGAACAATACTCCGCTGACCCCGGCCAGGGCCATGGAGGCCAGAAACCAGGCCGCCAGGGCCAGCAGGGCCATGTTGGCCAGCACCGTGACCACGGAACAGGCCAGTCCCAGAAGCAGCCAGGGCCATTTGGCCCGGGCCATAGTCAACAGGAGCCGAAAGACGCGCATCACCCACCGTCCCGGCGTGTTTCTGAAGGACACGCATCCTTCGGCCGCGTGAGCTCCACCACCACGTCCGCGAACTCCCGAACCCGCGGATCATGCGAGACTATGACCACTGTCCGTTTGCCTGAAAGTTCGCCCGAAACAACACCGGACGCTTTGCCCAACGCGGCCAGCACCATCTCGGCACCATGGTCGTCCAGGTGCGCCGTGGGCTCATCCAGAAGCAGCAACGGGACGGGTTTGCCCAGAGTTCTGGCCAAGACCCGAGTCAGGGCCAACCGCTGGCGCTGCCCGCCGGACAACCCGGCCCCGCCTTCGCCCACACGGGTTTGCCAGCCTTGGTCCATGGCGACCAGATCACGGTTCAAGCCGGTCAGCGCGGCGACCTTTTCCAGGGCGTCCCAGTCCATTGCCTCCGCCACCTCAGGCTGCCCATCCGATCCGGAAGAACCGCCCAGCAGCACGTTCTCCCACATCGTGGTCGGCGCGATATACGAATTCTGGGGCATCCAGGCCACGTGCCGCAGCCAGTGTTCCAAGTCCACTTCCGTCAGGTCCGTCCCGTTGACCAGAATGCGTCCGCCTTCCGGGCGGGCCGTGCCCAGAAGCAGCCGCAACAAAGACGTCTTGCCCACGCCACTGGGACCGATCAGGGCCACGCGGCTTCCGAATGGAACGTGCAGGGAAAACCCGCGCAGCACTGGTTGGTCCGGTGCATGGCTGAAGTCCAGATCCTGAATGTCCAGTTCCATGACGGACCATTCCGGGCAGCGCCTTGTCGGGCGTTCAGATACCTGAGGTCGCTCGGCCAGCAGAGCCGTCAGCCCCTCGGACGCGGCCATGGCCGAAAGCCGGGAGTGATAATGAACGCCCAGGGTACGCAGGGGAAGATAGAATTCCGGGGCCAGCAAGAGGATGAAGAACCCGGCCTGGAAGGCCATGCTCCCGGAGAGCAGCTTAAAACCGATGATCACGGCCACCACGGCCAGGCTGACCGTGGAGAAGAATTCCAGAACCAGAGCGGAGAGAAAGGCGATCCGCAGCACGGACAGGGTGGATTCCCGGTAGTCGTCGGTGATCTCGGCGATGATTCGGGCTTCCCGGCGAGTGGCGTTGAACAGCCGAAGCGTGGTCAGGCCTTGCAGACTGTCCAGAAACCGGGCGCTGAGCAGCGCCAGCCGCCGCCATTGGCGCTGGTTCAGCTTCTCGGCCCGGGAGCCGATCAGGAACATGAACAGGGGAATGAACGGCGCGGTGAACAGCAGGATCAACCCGCTGACAAAATCCATTGGGAAGACGAACGCCAGGACAGCCAGAGGCAGCAACGCGGCCAAGGCGGCCTGAGGCAGATACCGGGCGAAATAGGCCTCCAGCCCTTCGATCCCGTCCACCACATGATGGGCCAGATCGCCGCTGGAACGGCCACGCAGCCGTTCCGGACCCAAAGCCGCCAAGTGGTCCATGACCCGCATCCGGAGCTGCCCCTTGACCCGCATCGCGGCCTGAACCCCGAACTGCTCCCCGCCCCAGACCAGCCCGGCCCGGACCAGCATCAGCAGCGGCAGGGCCACCAGCGCCCCGAAAACGTCCTCCAACGCGGCCGCCTCAAACAGGACCTGATGCACCACCCAGGCCAGCAATCCGGCCTGAACAATCAGCAAAACCCCAGCCGCCGCCCCAAACCCGATCCCGGCCATCAGCAGCCCGCGCACCAACCGCGCATTCCCTAGCAACCAGTCCTTGGGGGCCGGATGGCTGGTCTTGGTGTGTGTTCTGGATGCGATCACGAGGGGTCAATTTTTGGACGGGGCCAGCAACGTGAACTGGCATCAAAGGACATGATCCAGTTCCGCAAGCAATTCACCAGATAGCGTTTATGGTTCAATCTCCCCATCCAGATTCAGTAAATTCAACTTTGGAGCTAGAATTAGCCGAGATACTGACGCTTTTCCACGCCTGACGCAATTCCATCGCGGCCATCCAATCCAACCAATCGTCTTCCAGGGAAAGATCAGCTTTCTCCCTCAACATCGCGCTGAATCGTTCAAAATCACAGCCATGCTTGCTTTCCATACCCTGTATTGTCGACTCACAGTCTCGAATCTTTTGCAGGACAAAATCCATGATGATATCCGCCTGGGCTGTTTTTCATCCTTACAACTCACGCCCCCGCCACCTGCCCGGGCAACAGCGGCGGCATGGGGCATTCCAGGGCGTCGCTCACGGCCCGCAGGATTTCGGCCTGGGCCATGGAAACCTGGCCGTCGGCCACGATGACCGTTGCGCAGGCCGTGATCAGGTCGCGCTTGGAGGTTTCGCGCAGGCGGATCAGCTTGTTCAGGGCCGCATCCAGGGCCTGAATGCCGCACTGCTCCCGGGAGCGCAGCCCCAGGCCGGGCAGGCGCAACTCATTGGCCCCGGCTTCGAAGGCCATGGCCGTGTCTTCGGGCCGAGCCCCCACATGGGCAAGGGCGGAGAGGATCAGCGAAATCTGGTCCACGACCTGGTGCAGGGCCGCGTGACCAAAAGCCGAGTTCCGACCCGGCACGAAGGAGGGCTCCAGGTGGCGGAGTACTGCTCGATGTAAGGCCCATTCAAACAGCCCGACCCGTCCGTCGGCCTGAATCATTCCCTGCAGCGCGGAGCGAAACGCCGGATACCGGTCAAAGGGCATCCGACGCAGGGCCGGGAAGCAGATATCCAGCAGTGGCAAGCGCAATTCTCTAGGCAGCTCCACACGAGCCAAGTCGGCCACCTTGCGCTCCAGGGCCGGACCGAAAATATTGTCCAACAACGCAAATTGCGCCTTGGCCACGCCCTGCTCCCGACTGAGCAGCATGGCGAACACCACCCAGTGGGCCTGGGCCGTATCATGGGCAGCGTCCAGCAATACGGGAGGAATCCGCTCCCGGAGCCCCCGGGCATGGGCCACATGGACATCATCCAACCGTCCCACGGAGGCGGTCAGGTCAACCGCCGTCGGCGTACCGGACTGGACAGCGGATCGCGCCGAAGGGCTTGGTCGTCCCTGGTACTGTTCTCGAGTCAGACTGGAAAAACCGAACTCATTGGCGGGCGCGCCCGTCGCGGTTTGAACCCGTGACCGGGGAAAGTCCGAGATGACCGGATACGTTCCGTCCCAACCCGGCTCCACCCGCCGGATGCGTTCCTCCAAGGGCGGATGGGTGGCGAACAGGGAGGTCATGAGCACGTTCACGCCCTGGGCGAAAAACATGTGGCTGGCCTGGGCCGCGTTGGCGTGCTCCAGGCGCGAGCCCTGGGAGATCGCGCCGATCTTCTTCAGCACCCCGGCCATGGCCCGGGAGTCGCGAGTGAACTGGACCGCGGAGGCGTCGGCCAGATACTCCCGTTGCCGGGAGACCGCGGCCTTGATCATGCTTCCGAAAAGCATCCCCAGGGAGCCCACCAGGATGAACCCCACGCCCAGCACCAGGGGCAAGGCAGCCCCTCGACGATCCCGGGACCGCCCGCCATAGACGGCCATCCGCAGGATTACCCGTCCGGCCAGCCCCAGGATGATCAGCCCGTGGATCACGCTCATCAGCTTGATGTTCATGCGCATGTCCCCGTTCAGGATATGGCTGAACTCGTGCCCGATCACGGCCTGCAACTCCGAGCGGGTCAGCATCCGGGCCGCCCCGCTGGTCAGCCCCACCACCGCGTCGCCGGGGTTCTGGCCCGCGGCGAAGGCGTTGATGCCGCTCTCCTGGTCCATCATGTACACCGGAGGCACGGGCAGACCCGAGGCGATGGCCATTTCTTCCACCACGTTGAGCACCTTGCGCTCATCCGGGTTGGCACTGTCCGGCATCACCAGCCGCCCCCCCAGCAGTTCGGCCACCGCGGCCCCGCCGCGCCGAAGCTGGACCATCTTGAAGATGGTCCCGAATCCGATAATGGCCAGGATCAACGCACCCAGCATGGCCAGCAGGTCGGCCATGCCCTTGAACTCCAGCCACGCTTGGGCCGCATTGGGTGCGTCGGTCAGGATCAAGAGATAAATCAGGGCATAAACCGTGAACACAATGCCGATGGTGGCCAGAATGAACAGCACCACCAGCACCGCGCTCTTCCGACGCGCCTTTTCCTGGCTCTCAAAAAAGTCCATGGTGTAACCAGCCTATAAGTGTGTTCAAAAAGCCCTCATCCAGCAGTTCAACGGACTGCTAAAACTGCACCTTGGGCGCTTCCCGATACTCCCGACCCTCGAACTCCAGCAACGTAGCCTGCTCGAACCCGAACATCCCGGCGAAGATGGTCTGGGGAAAGGACTCCCGGTAGGTGTTGTAGTTCATGACCCCGTCGTTGAAGGCCTGTCGGGCGAAGGCGACCTTGTTTTCCGTGCTGGTCATTTCCTCGCTGAGCTGCATCATGTTCTGGTTGGCTTTCAGATCCGGGTAGCTCTCCACCAGGGCGAACAGCTTGCCCAGAGCCCCGGACAACATCCCCTCGGCCCCGGCCAACCCGGCCATGGCCGCGGCCTGCCCCGGATTGGCCGACGCGGCCTGCATGGCCCCGTAGGCCTGGTTCCGGGCCGCGATCACGGCTTCCAGGGTCCCGCGTTCATGCGCCATGTACGCCTTGGCGGTCTCCACCAGATTGGGAATCAGATCGTAGCGCCGCTTGAGCTGCACGTCGATCTGGGCAAAAGCGTTCTTGTACCGGTTCCTGAGGGCGACCAACTGATTGTAGATGCGCACCACCAGAAAGCCCAGGACGACGAGCACGACCAGGACGACGATCAATGACGTGGACATTACGGATTCTCCTGTTTGAAGGGCGAAAAGGAAGTGGAAAATGGAGCCAAGCAGCTGCTTCGGCCAACACCTAGGAAGTTGATGAAAACGCCGGGATTGTCAACGGCTTTGAGCATATAGTGAAGCAGTTGCTCCGCGAAAAGGCTCAAGAAATGGCTCGTCACAGCCAAATGACCTTAATGACGCACTCACCGCGAAGCTGCTTGACGGCCCAACTTCAGGGGCCTAAAGTCGGGGTTGTATTTTGGCCTCTCAAGACAACCAAGAAGGAGGATAAATGCTTCAAGCCAAATTCAGCCTGGACAAGCCGCAACACCGTTTCATTCAGAAATACAGAGACTTGGGATTCAAGGACAAAAGCCAGATGGTCCGGGTTGCCCTGGACCGCCTGAGCAACGACTTGGAGCAGCAGCGGCTGCGGGAATCCGCGGCACTGTATGCCGAGGTCCATGCCCAGGATACGCAAACACGTGAATGGAGCGATGATGTGGTGGCAAAGTGGCCGGAGTGATGCTTTTGAAACGAGGGATGGTCATCGACGTCAACCTCGACCCTGTCAAAGGTTCGGAGACCGGCAAGGTTCGCCCCTGCGTCATTGTCACCAACGATACCTATAACGCCCGCGTCCCGGTGATTCAGGTCACTCCAATCACGGCGTTCACCGAGAAAAAAGGGCGCATCGTCACCAACGTGACCATCGAACCCACGGAACAAAACGGACTGTCCAAGCAATCCGTGGCCGACTGCCTGCAAACCCGGCCCATCGATCATCAATCTCGTTTCGTGGCCGTTCGCGGCGAACTGGCCGCGGAGGTTATGGCCCAGGTTGATCAGGCTTTGCGGCGGGTTTTCAGCCTGGCCTGATCGCGATTTCCGCTCACCTCCCTCACTCCACCTCGTACCGCTTCACCGAACTTTCTCGAAAACCTGCCCTTCCAGAAACGACCGCAACCCCTCCACATATCCCGCCCCGGAACTCAGAAAACCCGAGTTGTGGCCCCCGGAAATTTCCAGGAACATCTTTGGTTCGGGCGCGGCGGCGTACAGGGCTTGGCCATGGGCGTAGGGAATGATTTCGTCTTCCGGGCTGTGCACCACCAGCACCGGGGCATGGACATCGCCCAGCCGCCCCAGGGTGTTGTAGCTGTATTTGGCCAGCCAGCGTACCGGAAGAAAGGGATAGAGCCGGGCGGCCATGTCCGGCAGGGAGGTGAAGGTGGATTCCAGAATCAGGGCTCCCGGAGGTTTTTCTTGACCCGCGTGGGCGGCCAAATGTCCGGCCACGGCCCCGCCCAGGGAGCGGCCGAAAACAATGATCCGCTCGGGCTCGACGCCTTTTTCTTCGACCAGAAAGGCCCAGGCCGCCTGGGCGTCCAGATAGGTGCCGGACTCGCTGGGCCGTCCCTCACTGCGCCCGAAGCCGCGGTAGTCGAAGATCAGCACGGACAGGCCCAGGTCGCGGAAGATGCGGATGGAGTCCAGGCGATGACCGATGTTTCCGGCGTTGCCGTGGCAAAAAAGCACCACGCCACGGGCGTCCTCGACCGGAACGAACCAGGCGTTGATGTTTACTCCATCCGAGGTGGACAGCGTCAGGTCGTCATACTCCCAGCCGGCGTCCGCCGGGGTCAGGGAAATCTCAGCCGTGGGGAGAAAGACCAGGGCGTCCTGGCGGACGAAGACCCATCCGGCCAGCCCCAGGTAGAGCAGAAGCAAAATAGCGGCGATGGTCAGGGTGGAATGCATGGCCGACTCACTAATCGCAGGGTTTGTGGGGAAGGCCCCGCCGTAGTCCGGATCCGTCCAGGCGGTTCGCCCAGTATTCGGTACAGAGATCGAAAAGCCGCCAGGCCTCCAGATCGGCCCGTTCGAACAATCGCGACCAGTTCACGGCATGGAAGTTTCGCCAGAACTCCGCCCGCCCGGTACGTTTTTCACTGAAGAAATCAGGCTCCCGGTCCAGCTGCGCGTAGCACAGATTGAGCAGAACCGAGAGATCCAGCACCGACGGATGGTGCAGCGCGCGGACCAGAGCGTGGGCGGCACGCCCCTGGACCAGTCGGTTGACCAGGAGTTGAACGGACAAGGCTGCGTGGACATCGCCGCGCCGCAGGCCGACCTCCCCGGCGAGGCGATGCAGCACACTCACTCTCTTGGCCGGATAGGGCCAGATAATCCGCGGATAGCGGCAGCAGCGATTGATTTGTTGGTCCAGAGCCGTTTCCACCAGCCGGTGAAGGGCGGTGCTCTGTCCGGTGGAAGCCTGGCCGGGACGCTTGCCGGACAGGGCGTCCACCACGGGATGCATGACCCTGTCCAGGGCCACATGGGACAGGTAACCCAGGACAAATGCCTTGTCCCGTCCGGACTCCTCCTCCCGCGCCCAGGCCGCCATGCGTCCGAAGGACTCGGTCCGGGTCCGCGGATCCGACCCGTGCAGCACCAGGGCCATCCGCCGCCCGCGAGAAAGGGGGTGATAGAAAAAAGCATCCGGGATGATCGAGCCCAGGGAGAAGAACAAAGGATGGGCTTGTATCAAATCCGTCGAAAAATGGTCATCAACAGCGTTTTTCGATGGATTCCGAGTCTGTTTCCAAAGCCGCCGAGCGAACCAGAGATGGGTGTTTTCCTTGGGCATGCGATACCTCCACGACGCATGGAGATGACGGTTCTCGACGCGTCGCAACGACGTGTTCCATTCGCACGGCTGGGCGGGTGCGCGTCAGGTCAGCAAATGCAGTCCGTACTTTTTGGACAACAGAGCCTGAAATTCCGTCACGGTGGCGAAGCAGGCCTTGAGCCTCTTTCGCTCCGCCGCGGAAAGCCGGTCCGGCATGATGAGATTGTCCGGCTTGTCCTTATTTTCGATCATTTCGGCCTGATTTCCGGTGCGCAGAACGTGAAAAAAAGCATAGGCCTTCCGCAACCTCGCTCCAAATCCGACGGACAAGGCCCCCGCCTCCAGCAGGCCCGTGATTCGTTCCTCGGTGGAGGTGAGCAAAACGCCGTGCTCCGCGGCCAGGGTTCGGATTCCCTGGGTCAGGGGGAAAATTCCGCCTTTTTTTACGTCCAGCCCCCCCTTATGTGCCCCGCTCTTCTGAACGACGAAATTGTTGAACAAGCCCAGGGGCGGGCTGAAGCGCACGGCTTCGCGGGCCAGGTAGCGCAAGATCAGAGGACGTTCGGCGATCCGCCGGAACAAATGCCGCCGGAGCTTCCAGCCCGGTTCCGGGGCTCCGGCCACGGGGCGCGTGTCCAGCAGCACGGATATCTTGAGAATGCCCTGCTCATTGATCTCGTCGGTCATGCGGTCCACGGCCCGTTCCCAATCGACGGCGCTCAAACGCCACTGCGGGGCGTTGATCATCACCCCGTGAGGACAGGGAGGGACGCCCAGTTCCAGCAGGATCCGGACGAATCGATGGGCGAAGACCTCGAAAAAAATCGCCGCCTCGTCCCCCTCTTCATCGTCATAAACCAGGGCATTGTCCTGGTCCGTGGCCAAATATTGCTCCTTGCGCCCCTCGCTACCCAAGGCCAGCAGACAAAAGGCCGCCGGAGGCGGTCCGGTCCCGGCCAAAACCAGGTCATGCACCCGGATCAGAATCTTGTCGCGCAAATCGGCGATCAGCCGACCAAGGGCGAAGACTTCATCTCCACCGTCGGAGAAACGGCCAAGGCAGTGGACCGCGGAACGGGCCGCGAACTCCTGGACCGAGCCGAAGGCCCGTGCCAGGTCCGCAAGGTTCTCGGCCCGGGCGATTTCTCCGGACAAGCTGTCCGGATCATCGCTCCAGGCCGAGGGCCGTCGTCGTTTTTCGTCGCGGTCTGTGGGTTCGTGGGTCATTCAGCTCCGACGCCAAGATAGTTCCTGATCTTCTGTTCCTCGTACCTGCGCGACGCTTCCGGATCGGGCCTGAGCTTGGAGCCCAGATATCCGGCCGCGAAGGCCGCGGTCATGGAGATGATGGCCGGGTTGCGTAAGGGGAAGATTGCCATGGGATTATGAAGGATGTCCACCCAGACCGTGGGGCTGATGATGATCAGGCCTACGGCCAACGTGGTGCCCGTGCCGATGCTCAGGGCCGCGCCGAAGGTGGAAAAGTTCCGCCAGAGGATGGACAGCAGCAGGGCCGGGAAGTTGGCGCTGGCCGCGATGGCAAAGGCCAGGCCGACCATGAAGGCCACGTTCTGGCCCTTGAAGGCCAAGCCCAGGGCAATGGCCACCACGCCCAGGCCCAGAGTGGCGATCCGGGCCACCTTGACCTCCTCTTCCTCGGAGGATTTCCCTGAGCGGAAGACGCTGACGTACAAATCGTGGGACAGCGTACTGGCCCCGGACAGGGTCAGCCCGGCCACCACGGCCAGAATGGTGGCGAAAGCCACGGCGGCGATGAAGCCCAGAAAGACGGTTCCTCCGGTGGCCTCGGCCAGCAGCAGCGCGGCCATGTTACCGCCGGAATCCATGGCGGCGATGACGTCCTGGCCCACGATGACCATGGCTCCGAAGCCGATGGTGAAGGTCAGGATATAGAAATAGCCGATCAATCCCGTGGCGTAGAACACGGATTTCCGGGCCTCCTTGGCGTCGGGCACGGTGTAGAACCGCATCAGGATGTGCGGCAAACCCGCCGTGCCGAACATCAGGGCGATGCCCAGGGACAAGGCGTCCCAGGGATTGGTCACCAGCCCGCCCGGAGACAGGACCCCGTCGCCATAGGTCAAGGCCGCCTGCTTGAACATCTCGCCGTAGCTGAACCCGAAGTGAAGCAGGATCAGAAAAACCATCAGCGTGGCCCCGCCCAGCAGCAGGACCGCCTTGATGATCTGCACCCAGGTCGTGGCCAGCATGCCCCCGAACAGCACGTACATGATCATGACCATGCCCACGATGACCACGGCCAGCTCGTACGGCATCCCGAAAATCAGCATGATCAACGAACCGGACCCGACCATCTGGGCGATGAGGTAGAAGCACACGGTCATCAGGGACCCGATGGACGCGGCGATGCGGATCGGCTTTTGGGACAGCCGATAGGCCACCACGTCCACGAAGGTGTATTTCCCGAGGTTGCGCAGCGGCTCGGCGATCAGGAACATGATGATCGGCCAGCCCACCAGAAACCCGATGGAATAGATCAGGCCGTCGTATCCCCGCAGGGAGACCAGGCCGGCAATGCCCAGAAACGAGGCCGCACTCATGTAGTCGCCGGCCAGGGCCAAACCGTTCTGCCAGCCGGTCACGCTTCTGCCCGCGGCGTAGAACTGGGAGGCGGAGCGGCTTTTCTTGGCCGCGTAATAGGTAATGACCAGGGTGGCGCAGATGAAGAACAGGAAAAAGACGATAGACGTGATGTTAGGCTGGCCGATGGAGGTGGCGATCTGGTCCATGTTAGTCCCTCCTCATGCTTTTCAACACGTCCTTGACGGACTTGTCGTAGGAGGAGTTGGCCCAGAACACGTAGACTCCGGTCAGGGCCCAGGCCAGGACAATGAGCAGCATCCCCACGGGAATGCCGATGGTCAGATGTTCTCCGATCTTATACGCCAAAACGTCCTTGGCAAAGGCCAGGACGAGAATGAATCCATAGTACGCGACCAGCATGATCGCGGCCAGGGTGAGGGAAACCTTCCATTTGCGGACGACCAGTTTCTGAAACATTTCGGCGTCCAATGAGCCTTTGGGACGATCGGTGGGCATGGGCAATCTCCTTGAGAGGTGAAATTCGAACGGGATTGTTCGCGAATCAAAACCCGCGAACCATGCAACCCCTTGTTCAATTTTGCACATGCTCCTCGCCGAACGGCTCGATTGGGAAGGTCAGGGAACAGGCGAGAGGATGCCCCTCCTTGTTTGGTGTCGATGCAAAAGCCGAATTCGGACCATACTCCAGGACTCAATGCAAAAAATCCGTCATTTCAATTCATCGGACTTCTGGATCGTCTGATCCAAAGCCCGTTTCAGGCTCTGGAAATCAATGGGTTTCGGGACGTAGTCATCCATTCCGGCATTCAAAAAGCGTTCTCGATCTCCGGCCAAGGTGTGGGCCGTCACCGCGATGATCGGGATGTTCCTCTTTGCTTCGAAATCCGGTGAGGTGCGGATGGCCCGCGTCGCCTCCAGGCCGGTCATGACCGGCATCTGGATGTCCATCAGGATGCAGTCGACGTCCCGTTGGGAGAGCAGATTCAAGGCTTGCCGTCCGTCTCCAGCCAGGATGGACTCATGCCCGGCACGCTCCAACAGCTTGGCGATCATGAACTGATTCAAGGGATCATCCTCGGCCACTAGGACGCGCAAGGAGCGTGCCGTTTTCCCGGCCATTTCCGTCCGACGGACGCCTTGGAGGGAGACTCCCTCCGGCAACCTGAACGGAAGGGCGACATGCATCGTCGTTCCCTGCCCCGAAACATTTTCCACGCACATGTTGCCCCGCAACAGGGCCACCAGACGGCGCACCAGGGCCAGTCCGAGCCCCGCGCCCTGATACGCCCGGGTGTAGGAACCATCGGCCTGGACAAAAGGCTGAAACAGGTGCTCCACCATCTCATCGCGGATGCCGATGCCGGTATCGGAAATGGAAAACAAAAGACGCACGTCGCCGAATCGGCCGGGGGGCAAGGCGCTGATATCGACGCGGACACGGCCTTGATCGGTGAATTTCAAGGCATTGCCCACCAGATTGAAGAGTATTTGGCGCACCCTGGTCACGTCGCCGATCAGCCGAGAGGGGATTGAGGAATCAAGGTCGCAGTTGAGCGGAACGCCCTTTTCCCGGACCTTGAGCATGAACAGCTCTTCAACGGAACCGCAGATTTCCTCGATGCAAAATTCGACTTCATGAATGGCCAGCTTGCCCGCATCCAGGCTGGACAAATCCAGAATATCGGAAAGCAGCCGGGTCAGTCGGTGGGCCGAGGTTTCCCCCAGCCGAATAAACTCTTTCTGGTCCTCGTCCAGGGCAGTGGAACCCATAAGCTGCATCATGCCCATGATGCCGTTCAGTGGAGTGCGAATTTCATGACTCATGTTGGCCAGAAACTCTGACTTGGCGAGATTGGCTGCCTCGGCCGCCACCTTGGCCCTGACGAGCTCCTGCTCAGCTTCCTTGCGCTTCAGGTATTCGCGTTTTTTTTCCAGCATGGAGACAATCGCCGGTCCCAGACGCAGGACGCGTTCCTTGAGAATATAATCCCAGGCCCCGGCCTTCATGCACTCCACGGCTGTTTCCTCGCTCAATGCGCCGGTAATCAGGATGAACGGCGTTTCCGGAGCCTGCTCCTTGGCAATGGTCAGGGCGGCCAGGCCGTCGAATTTCGGCAGATTGTAGTCCGACAGAATAACGTCCGGCTTAAAGGATTCAAGGGCATCCAGGTATGTTTCACGATTGTCCGCCAGCAGAAAGTCCGCGGAGGGAAATGTCTTGCGCACCTCACGCCGGACCAGTTCGGCATCGGCCTCCATGTCCTCGACGAGCAAAAAACGAATCGATTGCATATCTCCATCCATGATCATTTGAGCGGTTGGTTCAGCATGAGCCAGTAAAACCCGAGATGATTCATGGCGTTAAAAAAATCATCAAAATTGACCGGCTTGACCACATAGCTGTTGGCGCCAAGGTCGTACGCGGCCTGAATGTCCGGATCCTGGCTGGAGGACGTGACCACGACCACGGGGATGGACTTGGTCTTCGGGTCCGCCTTGATCGCCGTAAGCACTTCCAGGCCCCCGACCTTGGGCAGTTTCAGGTCCAGCAACACGATTTTCGGTTGGGCGCTGGGCTCAAGCCGGGCGTACGCGCCGCGGCGAAACAGAAAGTCCAGGGCTTCGGCGCCGTCCTCCACATGGTGCAGCCTGTTGGCCAAGTTGCGTTTTTTGAGCGCCCGGATGGTCAGCTCGGCATCCTGGGGATTGTCCTCCACAAGAAGAATGTCCACGGCCTGGGGATGATTCACTCCGTCTCCCTCCCTTTTTGCAGGGCAAAGCGGAATACCGCTCCCTGATCAACCGCGCCCTCGGCCCAGACCCGACCCCCATGACGGGAAATGATCCTCTGAACCAGGGCCAGGCCCACTCCGGTGCCGGGGAACTCCCGCTCCGTGTGCAGGCGCTGAAAAACGGCAAAAATTTTATCCACGTATTGCATCTCGAAGCCCGCCCCGTTGTCGCGCACGCAGTAGACGACCTCGTCCTCATGATCGGTCGCGTCTACCGTAATCCTGGCCTGTTCCTGATTCGACGTAAACTTGACCGCGTTGGAAAGCAGATTGGTCCAGACTTGGCGCAGCATCTTGGGATCACCCATGGCCGGAGGCAAGGCATCGCGGTGAAAAGCAATGCGCTCGCGCTCCATGGGCGTGGTCAGTTCCTGGTACACTTCATCGACCAGAGCCGCCATGTCCACCGCGGTGATCTGAAGCGCGGCCCGGCCCAGGCGGGAAAAAGCCAACAGATCGTCAATCAGCTGGCCCATCTTGCGGCTGTTGGCGCTGATGATCGCGCAAACCCTGTTGCCCTCGGCGTCAAGCAGCGGGGCATGATCTTCAAGAAGGATTCGGGTAAAGCCGTCGACGGCTCGCAACGGGGCGCGCAGATCGTGGGAGACCGAATAGCTGAAGGCTTCCAGTTCCTTGTTCGATGCTTCCAATTGGGCGGTACGTTCAACCACCCGCTGTTCCAGTTCGATGTTCAACCTGCGGATTTCTTCCTCGGCCAGCGTCCGCTCGGTGATGTCCAAAACAATGGCCAGGATGACTCGCTTCCCATCCATCTTGATGGCGATCAAACGAACTTCAACGGGATATTGCGTGCCGTCCTTACGAATATGCGCGCTTTCAAACGTCATGGAGGCATCATAATCCATTTCATGCCAGGCACTGACGATCTCATCCGTCAGAGCACCGCTGGGAGCGATATCGCTCACGGCCATGTTCAACAATTCCTGCCTGGAGTAACCGGTGAGGCGGCTGGCGTTGTCATTGACGAAAACAAAACGCCCGTCCGTATCGTGGGCCATGATCCCGCTGGGAATTTTTTCCAAGATAATTTCCAGACGTTCGGTGATTTCCCTGATCTTTTCCTCGGCCTGTTTGCGCTGAGTGATGTCGCGAACAAAGGCAAGTGATGCCTGACGGCCTTCGTATTCGATATTGGCGGCGGTAATCTCCACATGAATGCTCGTTCCATCGATGCGCAGCATCCGTTGTTCACGTATGGGAACGACTCCCCCCCCGGAGCCCAGGTCCACGAGACGCTGGCGGACCACTTCCCGGTCCTCGGGATGAACCAGATCCAGCGAGTCGAGTCCGACAATCTCCTTTTCCGTTGCCGCCCCCAGTAGTTCAAGTCCCGCCGGGTTCATGAACAGAATTTTTCCGTCCGCCTGGACATACACACCCTCCGGAGCCATCTCCACCAGTGCCCGGTACCGCTGCTCGCTTTCCCTTAAGGCGCTCTGGACGGACTCCTTTTGGGCAATTTCCTGGGCCAAAAGTTCCAGGGAGTCCCTGTCCTTCTGGACCAGCTTCCGGATATTCACGGCCATGGCGTTGAAAGCCCGGGCCAGAATGCCGATTTCATCGTTGCCGGAGCGTTGGATGCGGTGGTCCAGCCGGCCCTGCCCCATGGCCTGCGCGCCCTGGACCAGGGAATTGATGTCCCGGGTTATGTTCCGCGCCACCAGGAGGGTTGCGCTGACGCTGATCAGGATCAACATGATGCCTATTGCACTGACGGCGCTTGAGCCGCGCTGCTGGATGCGCAGGGCATTGTTCTGAGCCTGATGGGCAATGATGAATGCCTTGGAAATCAGGTGCTGCGAGTCCGTTCGCATCCGGGCCGCGATCCGCTCCCCGATCAGCTCCAGGCGCTGGGATTCCAGTTCCGAAGCGCTTGGAGCATCCAAAGGGCTCTGTTGCGCGGAGGCTTGGTCCAGGGCCTCAAACGACTTGATCAGCGATTGGAACGTCAGGGTCAGACCGCGGATTTCCGAGTGGGAAGCCGGGTCGGTCAGGATGGTCGCGATCCGTTCGGAACGGGACCGCCACTGAATTGCCATGCGCGGCTCCCTGTGGCTGATGTAGGATTCGGTGAGCAGGGTCAGTTCCGTAATGGACTGAGCAACCTCCTGGGCCGCTTGGGCCTGGCGCAACTCGGTCTTCAATTGGCCTGCAAAGATCAGGGCGAAAACCACCAAGGCCGTGATAACCAAGGTCAGCAGCCCCGCGGTGGAAAAAAGCTTGGCGCGAATAGTCATAAGATGACGGGCATACGATGAAGGTCATTGGATGATGGTCAGGCGTTCAGGATTGACCCTGTTCAGGGGGCCGATATCGAGATATTCATGGAAATTCGGAACCGTTGTCGCGTCGGCCCAGCCGTTGCGAATGATCCAGCGGGCTTGGTCCTCCATGGTCGTCAACAAGCCTTCGCTCAAGGATACCCAAAAGGTCACGTCGTTCCAGACCCGGGCGATCACCTCTGGTTCCATTCGGGCATATTCGGCATGGATGGCAATGGCCGACTCAGGCTGAGCGAGCAGGTAGGTTTCCGCCATGAACAACGCGCGCAGGAAACTCTCCAGGACTTCCGGCTGCCGTCCGGCGAATTCCTTCATGCTCACGGCCAGCCAGGCATTGTGGTAAAACAGGTTCAGAGGCAGGCTCCGCCCCTGCTCGCCAAGCCGCAGCTCCGCCTCGCCCACATGGGGTTGCCAGGCAAAAACAGCATCCACATCACCCTGCACAATGGCCTCCACCTGAGACAGCACGTCCATATCCCGCAATTCGATCTCTGAGCGATCAATGCCGTGGGTCGTCAAGAACAGATCCAGCAGGAAGTCGATGCTCGTCCCCATGGGCACGGCCACGGACTTGCCACGGATGTCCTCAGGGCCTTCAATACCCCGGTCCGTACGGACCAGAACCTGGGATATATTGTTGGCCAGAACCATGTCCGAGATAATCACGAAGTCTTCTCGCTCCTCGTCGGTGTATTTCCGTTTGTCAAAGGCCGAATAGACCAGGGGCAGCTCCGCCACCATGGCGATCTGGGCGTCCCCGCGCAAAAGGTCCTGGAAGTCTTCCACTCCGGCATTGTTGATGATCAGCTCGACATCAAGGCCTTGCTCCTGAAAAAAGCCGAGCTTGTGGGCCACGAAGACCGGAGCGCTGCCGACATACTTGGAGGCGGCCACGGTCAAAGGCGTAAGTTCGGTCTTTGAAAGACGATCCGGCGCACGATCACAGGCGACCAGGCACAGGGCGACCATCATGATCAAAAACCCCGGGATGAACCGGGATGCGGATGCCGGCATTATTTTTCTCCTCGTGGGAATGACGTCATGTGACATCATCACAAAAGCCCCGCCTAAATGAAAGGTTTTCATTTCTGGTTTCAACTCATGCCAAAATCAACAACCTCTCGCAAGAAAAAAGACGAAAAGCATCGTGCATAAACAGCAACGCCCCCTTCACGCTTGGATCGCGGGAAGGGGGCGTTGCTGTTTCAGAATTGATGTAGAACGCTGGCTAATGATCCACGGCCGCTCCGGCGCCGCGCGACGAACGGATTGATTCCACGAGGTCTTGTATCTTTTGGGGCAAGCGGAGAAACAGCGATGGGAAGGAAGCGGGGAAATAAAGGGGGCACGAAAAAGGGATGCAGATTTGACCAACCTGACCTCAATGAGTACTGTTGGTCAACTTGCTCAAGCCTGAAGAGGAGTCCGTCATGATTGTCAATGTTTCCGAAGCAAAGGCGAACCTTTCCAAACTGATAGACATGGCCTACCACGGTGAAGAGGTCATCATTGCCAAAAACAATCTGCCTCTGGTTGAGTTGCAACTGCACAAGCCAAAGGAAAAACGCAAACTCGGCCTGTTGGCGGGCAAAATCCATATTCCCGACGATTTCCTTGAGGAAGACGAGGAAATCAATGCCATGTTCCACGGAGAACGGCTGTGAAAATTCTGGTGGACACCCATATTTTCCTGTGGATGTTATCCTCTCCAGAGAAACTCAAACAAAATCGAAAATTTGCCCTTGAATCACGTGCGAATGAAATTTTCTTGAGCGCCATGAGCATCGCGGAGATGATGATCAAGCATTCGATAGGAAAAATAAATATTAATTTCGACGCAATAGAAATGGCGAGCGCGATGCGTGTTGAAATTCTGAACTTTGCCGGGCGGGAAGCCATGCTTCTGGGTCAATTACCGTTCCATCATCGTGATCCTTTTGACCGCATGATCATCGCTCAATCCCTGGTCCACGGCATCCCCGTCATGACGGATGATCCAAAGTTTCATCTCTATGATTGCAGGGTGATCTAGCGCGGGCCATGCCCCCAACCCAAAAAAGGTCAGCGAAGCGCCCGCACGAGATCTCGCTCAACGCTCAAGCAGGGCGCAAAGGTCGCTGGGGAAAAAACACAAGGATTGCGTGTCACTGAGATCTCAAAAAAACGCCCCCTTCCCGCTTGAATCGCGGGAAGGGGGCGCTGCTGTTTCAAGTTTGACGAATTACGTTGATCAGTGATCCACGGCCGCTCCGGCGCCGCGCGGCGAGCGGATGGACTCCACGAGGTCTTGGATCTCCTGGGGTGGGGCCTTGGTCATGGAGGAGACGATCTGGGCCACGGCGAAATTCAAGAGCATGCCGATGGTCCCGATGCCTTCCGCGGTGATCCCGAAGAACCAGGGGTCCACACCGAAGAACCGGGTCTGGATGATGTAGAACATGGTGAACCCGATGCCCGCGGTCATCCCGGCAATGGCTCCTTCCTTGTTCATCCGCTTGGAGAAGATGCCCATGATGATCACCGGGAAGAAGGACGAGGCGGCCAGACCGAAGGCAAAGGCCACGATCTGGGCCACGAATCCTGGTGGATTGATGCCGAAGTACCCGGCGATGACCACGGCCACGCCGATCATGATCCGGCTGACCAGCATGCGCTGCTTTTCCGTGGCCTGGCGGTTGATCATCCGGTAGTAGAGGTCGTGGGACACCGAGGACGAGATGACGATGAGCAGGCCCGAGGCCGTGGACAAGGCCGCGGCCAGACCTCCGGCCGCCACCAGTGCGATGACCCAGTTGGGCAGGTTGGCGATTTCCGGGTTGGCCAGCACGATGATGTCCCGGTCAATGTACAGCTCGTTGGGGTTGTCCGTGGGGTCGTTGGCCACCAGCCGCTGCCCGTGGATTCCGATCTCCCCGGTGAATCGCGGAATTCCGGCAAAGGGAGCCCCGCCCCGGAATTGCATTATGCCGTCGTCGTTCTTGTCCACCCAGGCCACCAGTCCGGTCTGTTCCCAGTTGGTGAACCAGGTCGGGGCATCGGCATACGGCTGCTCGTTGAGGCTGTCGATGATGTTGTACCGAGCAAAGGCGGCCACGGCCGGAGCAGTGGTGTACAGGATGGCGATGAACAGCAGGGCGTAGCCCGCGCTGATCCGGGCGGCCTTCACGCTGGGCACGGTGTAGAAGCGGATGATCACGTGGGGCAGTCCGGCGGTGCCGACCATCAGGGCCATGGTAATGCAGATCACCGAGAGCATGTTCATGTTCCCCGGACCAAAGGCCGAGGTGTATTCACGAAACCCCAGGTCCGTGGCGATATGGTCCAGGGCCGAAAGCAAGTACTGTCCGGCATACTGTCCCTCGGCAATGGTCGAGCCAAAGCCCAGTTGCGGGATGGGATTGCCCGTGACCTTTATGGAAAGGGCCACGGCGGTGATCACGAAGGCCGTGATCAAGACGCAGTACTGGGCCACCTGGGTCCAGGTGATGCCCTTCATTCCGCCCAGGGCCGCGTAGAAAAACACGATGGCCATCCCGATGAACACCCCGGTGTTCACGTCCACTTCCAGAAACCGGCTGAACACGATGCCCACGCCGCGCATCTGGCCGACAACGTAGGTGATGGAGACGAAGATGGCGCAGATCAGGGCCACCAGCCGGGCCGTGCTCGAGTAGTAGCGGTCGCCCACGAAGTCCGGCACCGTGAACTTGCCGAATTTGCGCAGATACGGGGCCAAAAGCAACGCCAAAAGCACGTAGCCCCCGGTCCAACCCATCAGGTACACGGCTCCGGTATAGCCCAGAAAGGAGATCATCCCGGCCATGGAGATGAACGAGGCCGCGCTCATCCAGTCCGCGGCCGTGGCCAGGCCGTTGGCCAGGGGCGGCACCCCGCCGCCGGCAACGTAAAACCCCTTGGTGTCCTGCACGCGGCAGCGCCAGGCAATGGTTAAATACAACCCGAATGTTATGAAGACCATGATATAGGTCCAGGCTAAGATCGACATGGGATGCTCCTCGTGTTCGTCCATGGCGCACCGGCTAATGCCGGATCATGGACATGAATGCCAATGAATACCGCTACTCTTGTACGTCGTATTCCTTGTCCATCTTGTTCATCAGATAGCAGTAGACAAAAATCAGCACGACGAAGACGTAAATCGATCCCTGCTGGGCGAACCAAAACCCCAGCGGAAACCCACCCAGGCTGATATTGTTCAGCGGGTTCACCAGAAGTATCCCGAACACATAGCCTACGACGGCCCAAATCCCCAGAAGAATGGCGATCAATCGCAAGTTCTTCCCCCAATACTCATCCATTCGTGTCTTCATGCTCCCCTCCCAAGGATTCAGGTTTTCTATACAAAAACTGCTTGAAATGGACCCCATTGCCCATTCCTTTGCAGGGCACCGCACTGTTTCAATAGTCGACTACCTGAGAGTTGAAAAAGGACCTTACTGGCAGTTCGCTCAAAAACCCCAAGTGCAAGGAGCAAGAAAAGTTCAAGATCGAAGCGTATTTATTGATACGTGAGAGTTTGAACTTTTTGCAGCGACGCAGCAATTGGGCGTTTTTCAGCGGACTGCTACACCCAGCGCCAACTCCGCCCAGCCAAGAACAGATCACGCAGGGTCTTGATCTTCCCACCGTGCAGTTTGTGCACGAAGAACAAAAACAAATACGCGGTCTGCATGGCGTCCTGCAGGGCGTTGTGCTCGTCGAACAGGGGCAGGCCGTATTCCTTGCTCAGGTCCGTCAGGGTATAGGAAACGTTGAGGTTGTAGCGGTCGTAGTAGTTCTCCCACTGCGACTCCTTGTACAGCATGGCCAGCCGCATGGTATCCAGGCAGGGGTTGTGCAGGGCCCCGCCCAAATGCTTCTTCAAGGCTCGGTTCACGAAACCGATATCCAGTCCGATATTATGGCCAACCAGCAAGGCTTGCCCGCAAAATTCCGCAAACTCCGGAAGCACGGTCTCCAGTTTGGGAGCCTCTTCGGTCTGGCAAGGGGTGATCCGGTGGATCAAGGTGCTGCTTTTGGGAACGTATTGATCCGGTTGAATACAGGTGTAAAAGCAGTTCTGCAGATCGATGCGCATTTCCCGGATACGCACCGCGCCGATGGACACGACCTCGTCCCGTCGCTCGTTCAAGCCGGTCAATTCCGTGTCGAAAACCACGAACTCGTACTCCGTCAGGGGCTTGTCCTGGCTGAAAGCGGAGAAGTACTCGCGGTTGGCCTTGAGCAGGGCATGTTCATCCCGGCGGTTCCAGGGCAACGAAGGCCACCAGGAGAAGAGGCTTTGCAGTGGGTGAATCATGGTCAGCATATGCATTACGGCAGGTTAGACGTTGAGCATGAAGGCCGACTTCAAGTAGTTCTGCAGACTGGTGATCACCGAGAACGCACCTTTCAGGGTTTGTTTTTCCAGGTCGGTCAGTTCCGCCGGATCGACGAAGTTGTTCGGGGTCTTGCCCCCCTCCAGCAACTTCAGTTGATGCACCAGCCGGAGTTGCATCAGAAATTCATAAGCCTCTCGGGCTTTGCGGTAGAGCTCCTCGGGGATATGCCCGCCGTCGGCCACGGCCTTGAGCCTGCGCAGGGTGTTCGTCTCTTGGTTGCCGTGGCGCAGGGCCATCAGCCTGGCGAAGTCCCAGAAGGGAACAAGGCCTCTGGCCTTGAGATCCAGCCGGTTTTTGTGCTCGCCGTCGCGTTCCACGATGAAGTTGCGAAAAAATGAGAGCGGAGGACGGGAGGTGAAGCAGTCCTGGGCCAGATGCCGAAAAAACAGTTCCTTGCCTTGCAAGGTCTTGGTCAGGTGATCCCGCAATTTTTCGGCCAGGGCCTTGTCGCCGTAACCGGGCCGGAAATCGAAAAAGATCGTGGAGTGCAGAACTTCCTGAGGCTCGGGCACGCTGACCCAGCGATCGAAATTGGCCCGCCACGCGGAATACGGCAAACGCCACTTGGGATTGGAGGCCATGATATCCCCCAGGCACCGGGGGAATCCGCATTTGACCAGATGTTCGATGGCCTCTTCAGCGAACTTGGTAAAGTACGCATCAGCCCGCTCTGCTTCCTGCACGTCCCGGGGATCGGCGTATACCAGGGCGTTGTCCTGGTCCGTGCGAAAGGTCTGCTCCTTGCGGCCCTCGCTACCCATGAGCATCCAACAAAAGGGGACGGGCGGCGGACCGAGCTGCTCCTGGAGCAGGGTCAGCAGGCGATCCAGGATCAAGTCGTTGAGCACCGTGATCACCCGGGTGATGTTGTCGGCCTTGCCGCCTTCCTCGATCAACGGACGAACCACCTGGGGAACATGCCTGGAAACCTCGTGTATGCCCTCGAAGGTCCGTTGAGCCATGATTTCCCGGAACAGATACAACGGAGACTGGCCTTGGAGCACCATGATGTCGTGACTCGTGACCACGCCGACGATCTTGCCCCCGTCCTCCACGGCCAAATGGTGAATCTGGTGGGTCATCATGGCCAGCAGGGCGTCGAAGCAGACAGCGTCCGCGGGGATAGTCCGCACCGGGGAACTCATGATCTCCCGAAGCGGCGTGCGGTATTCCAGCCCCTTGGCCACCACCTTGGACCGCAAATCCTTGTCCGTGATGATCCCGCGGACGATGCCCTTGGCATCCTCCACCAGCAGGGAGCCGATCCGGTGCCGGGCCATGTATTCGGCGGCTTTTTGCACGGAATAGGTACCCGGGGCGGCCTCCACGTCGCGCTTGATCATGTCCGAGACCGGAACGCTGAACAGAATCAGCGAGCCCTCGCCCTTGGGCGTCAGCCGTTGCCGACGCAGCTCGGTAAAGGACTTGTGGATGTAATTTTCGGAAAAGGATTTCAGATAGTATTGCGCCAGACGGGGATCGTTTGTGACCAAGTTCAAAAAGGTCTGCTTGTTCAACAAGAAGCAGAAGGTATCCTCCAGCGCCTCCACGGTCATGCTGGCCTTGGCGCCGCGGATAATGCCCAAGGCCCCGAACACGCCGCCCTCGCCGCGAAAATCCTTCAGGCTCACCTCTCCGGATTCATCCTGCAAATAGAGCTTCACACCGCCTTTTTGAATCAGGAACAAATGGGCGATATCCGAGACCCCTTGCGTCAGGATCACCGTCCCCTTGGGGAAAAAATCCAACGCCGCGTCTTCGGCCAGTTCCTCCAGGGCACCAGGACTCAGTTCGTTGAACGGCAGGGTCCGTTGCAGAAATTCCAGGACAACGCCGGGATTGAGCGAGTGGCTTTGTGGCGCCTTGACGGTGAACATTTCCATAATCTCCTGGGATTCTCGACCGGCACGCCGTGGTGAGTGCTCCTCGACGCTGTTCTACAGTTGCTGCTCTTCCGTTCAGGTTCTTTCCGGTCAGTTTTTGTTTACTTGGTGTTTTTTACCAAGGCATTCGATTTTAGGTCAAAGGCGGAAAAAAACCGTCAACAAGCACAGGGCCGAAAGACAGGCCTTCCGCTCCGCTCTCCCAAACCGCTGAACCGGAGTATTCCGCCTTTCACGAATCATCCGGAACCCCAACCGCGACACAAGAGCCGGTGTTGCCCGTGCCCGCGAAACATGGCAGATTCCAAACGTCGTTCGTCAGATGATACGAGCCGTTCACGTCCCGTATCCATCACGAAAGCCCTTCCCGGGTTCACCATTACGCCTATCGCTGGACACCCTCATGCCCATAGCCGATCTGAACACCTTGGACATCCTGATCCTGATCATCCTGGGATTCACCATGATTCGCGGCCTGTTCCGGGGATTTATCGGTGAAATTTCTTCCGTCGCCGGCCTGATTGCCGGATTCTTCCTGGCCAACAAATACCACGCCATGCTCCTGCCCCTGGTGGAGAGTATTCTCCCGGATCGCGGCACTGCTCAGTTGATCAGCTACGCCCTGGTCTTCTGCACCGGTTTGGTTGGCGTCCTGATGGTCGCGGCTGTCCTGCGGCATCTCTTGAAGGTCGTCCTGCTGGGCTGGGTGGATCGCTTTGCCGGGGGCGTGATTGGACTATTGAAAGGCGGACTGATCTGCGTTCTTCTGGTCCTGGTTCTGACCACGTTTCTTTCGCCAAAAGCCGATATCCTGGCCTCCTCCCGGATGGCCCCCCAGGTCAATCGCTTCGCGGCCATTCTGGCGGATCTGCTGCCCAGGGAGATGCGTCGGGAATTTGAGGAGAAGAGCCAGCCCTTGCGCCAGACTTGGCGCGAAAACGTTCAGGAACGGTTACCAGTCCGTTGAAAAACTCCCAATTGCAGCGTCGCCGCAAAAAGCTCAAACTCTCACGTATGAAAAAATACGCTTCGACCTTGAGCTTTTTTTGCTCCTTGCACTTGGGGTTTTTGAACGGCCTGATAGATAAAGAATTTTTCAGCACCCAATTATCCGGTAGACAGAGAGAACAGCGATAATGAACAACGATCATATGGCACTCCAACGCCTGCGGGACGTGCTGGAACGACTGCTCGGCCCTGAGGGCTGCCCCTGGGACCGGGAGCAGACCCCGCCGACCCTGGCCGACTATCTGGTGGAGGAAGTGCATGAACTGGTGGACGCCATCCGCTCGAACAAGCCGGACGACGTTCGCGAGGAACTGGGCGACGTCTGGTTCCTGCTGCTTTTCGTGACCCGGCTGATGGAACAAGACGGCCACTTCACCCTGGAAGACGTCCTGGATCAGGCCTCGGCCAAGATGGTCCGACGTCATCCCCACGTCTTCGCCGACGCTTCCTTCGCGAACCTGGACGCCCTCTGGGCCAACTGGGAAAAGGAAAAAAAGAAGGAAAAGGCCGACCGCGGCCCCTTCGAAGGCATCCCATCGACACTGCCGCCCCTGTTGCGGGCCTACCGCATCAATTCCAAGGCCGCCCGGCTGGGCTTCACCTGGACGGATGCGGATGGCGTGCGGGAACAGCTGAATCAGGAATGGCAAGAATGGCACGCCGCCCAGGTTGAAGACGGCGATTCAACCGAAAAAGCCCTGGACGAATACGGCGACTACCTGTTCACCCTGGTGGAATACGGACGACGGCAGGGGCTCAAGGCCAACGAAGCCTTGGACCGGGCCAACCGCAAATTTCTGGACCGCTTCGCCAAACTCTCCCGGCTGGCTGAAGCCCGGGGAATCGACCTGGAAGGACTGGACCTGGATTCCTGGAACGCCCTGTGGAACGAGGTGAAACAGCGCCATGAACCAAGCCAAGATTGACCAAGTCCTCGGCCTCTGCGCCGAACTGTCCGTGGAAGAACTGGAGCAGCTCTCCAAGGACCTCAAAAAACTCCTCTTCCGGTGCCGGGTCCAGGACAAGATCGACCTGCGCCGTGAAGATGTGGCCCAGCGCCTCAGCGAGGCCATGGATCACCGAATGGATAAAACCGGGGTGGAATGAACAACGGCGTCCACACCCAACGAAACAGCTCAAGCCGGGAGATAATCCGCGTCACCCTTGCTCCGCTTCCTGAACAATCCGGGCGACGACCTCCTCGGGAGTCAACCCCGCCGTGTCGATGATCACGGCGTTGTCCGCGGGCTTGAGCGGAGCGATGGCCCGGTTGCGGTCCTGATCGTCGCGTTGGCGCAGATTGGCGATCAGAGCGTCCAGATCCTCGTCAACGCCCATTTCCTTGAGTTGCAGCCAACGCCGCCTGGCTCGCTCCTCGGGCGCGGCTTCCAGAAAAAATTTGTACCGGGCCTGGGGAAAAACCACGCTGCCCATGTCCCGGCCTTCGGCCACCAGGGAGGTTCCGGCTCCAAGACGCTGCTGGGCATGCTTGAGGATTTCCCGAACCACGCCCACCCTGGCCAGATTCGAGGCCCACATCCCGACCTCTTCTTGCCGGATTTCCTCGCCGAGCGGCTCCCCATTCAAAAGCAACGCGGCCTGGCCGCCCCGCCCTCGCAGGGCGAATTCCAGCCCGGTCAAGCGGTCCCGCAGGACGTCCTCATCCCAAGTCCAGCTTTGCGCTCCCAAGCCCAGAGCAAAAGCCCGAAACATGGCCCCGCTGTCCAGGTAGGCGATGCCCAGCCGATCAGCGACCATTCTGGCCACGGTTGTCTTTCCCGATCCGGCCGGTCCGTCCAGGGTGACGACCAAAGGCAGTTCAGCGAGACCTTCCGAAGTCCGCTTAAGGTTATGTTCAGCCATGAAGCACGGCCTCCAGTTCCCGGACGAAAATCCGGTTCTCCTCTTCCGTTCCAACGGTCACCCGCAGATACTCCTCCATTCCGTAACTCTTCAGCGGCCGGATGATCACCCCTTGCTCCAGGAGTTTCTGGAAGACGTCCAAGGTGGACATGGCGGCGTGGCCTAGCCTAAAAAGCAGAAAATTAGCCTGCGAAGGAAAGACGCGGCAGCCGAGGCTGGTCAGTTCCGTCGTCAGCCAAGCCCTTCCGACCTGAACGCAATCCAAAGAGGCCTGGACGAAATGAACGTCGCGCAAAGCGGCCAGACCGGCGATTTCCGCGAGAATGTTCACGCTGAAGGGCGGCTTGACCCGAATCAACGCATCCGCCAGCCAGGGCGGCATGACCCCGTATCCCAGGCGTAACCCCGCCAGCCCGTACAGCTTGGAAAAGGTCCGCAGCACGACCACGTTGGGAAAATCGCGCAGCCGAGACAGCAGGGAGTAATGGTCCATGGGCGAGGCAAAATCCATGTAGGCTTCGTCCACCACCAGCAATGTCCGCGACGGGAGTCGGCGGGCGAGAATTTCCAGTTCCTGGACCGGAGGGGCGTATCCCGTGGGATTGTCCGGGGTGGTCACGAAAACCAGGGCGGTTTCCTCGGTCACCGCGCGCAGCAAGTTGTCCCAGGGGAAGTGATAATCCTCGCCCAGGGGAACGGTTCGGATCTCCACGCCGCTGAGCTTGGCCAGCAGGCGGTACATGCTGAAGCTGGGCTCGAAGATCAGAATGTGATCACGACCCGGTCGGGCCGCGACCCGGATCAACAGGTCAATGATCTCGTCCGAACCATTGCCGGCCACGATCCATTCCTCCGGCACGTCCAGATGCGCCGCCAAAGCCGCACGCAACTCCGGACTGCCCGACCGGGGATACCGGAACACTCCGGCGGCGTGATCTTGCAAGGCCTTTTGAACCAACGACGAAACGCCCAGCGGATTTTCGTTGCTGGCCAGTTTGATTACACGGCTGAGGCCGTATTTCTCATGTATCTCATCAATGGAAAGCCCCGGTGTGTAGGGGCTGAAGTCCTGAACTTCAGGACGAAGAAAGGGTTGCTGTTGCACGATGATTCCTCACGATCGATGATGACAAAAGCCTCGGGATCAGGGAGAGCGCATCTCCCCAGCCCCAAGGCTACAGGCGAACCGGAACTTGTCAGGCGCGCTTTCCAATATACGAGGTCCAGCCGCTTTTCAGCGGCCTAACGGTTTCCAACAGCCTTACAGGATACTGGGCCGGATAAATATAAGTAGCTCTTCTTTTCTTTCTTCTGTGATTCTGCTCTTGAAAAGAGCCCCCAGGCCAGGAATGCTGGCCAACCCAGGTACGCGATTCTCTCGCTGACCTTCCGCGGCCTTGAACACGCCGCCCAAAACGATTGTTTCCCCGTTGTTGACGATTAACTTCGCCTCAGCGGACTTGGTGTCGATGTTCTCCCCCATCGGCACGTCGTCCTTGACGACAAGATCCAAAATGAGCTGATCGTCTGGGGTGATTTGCGGCGTGACGGACAATTCGAGAACCGCGTCTTCAAAATCAGGCTGGGGATTGCCAGCGTCGTCGAGCACGTTCACCCGCACACGGGTGCCTTGCTTGATCACCGCCCGTGAGTTGTTCAATGTCACGATACGCGGGCTGGAGACGGTCCTGGACTCGCCCTGCAGCTCTCCAAGCTGCAACTGGACGTCCAGGGTGAACATATCCGGCCCCATGAGTTTGGAAATAAAGCCTCCGATCCCAAATGAAGGGGACATGGGAATCGGCGTATTGACCAGGTACCCAGTCTGCCCGACGCCGCCCTGGTTGATCGGGATTCCTCCGCCGGCCGCGCCATAAACGCCTCGGTAGTACTCCGTCGTGACGCCTTCAATGCCGCCTCCCCAGCGCAGCCCCATGGCGCGTTGAAACTCATCCGACGCATAAACGACCCTGGCCTCGATCATTACTTGTCGTTCGGGCTGGTCCAGTCTGTCGATGATTCCCTGAATCTGCCGGATGCGCAACGGAGAGTCCGTCAGGATAAGCGTGTTGGTCCGTGGGTCGAAGCTGAGCCTGCCCCTGTCGCTCAGAAAGGGTCGCGTCCTGGCGTCCATCTCCGCCGCGGTCGCGTAATTGATCTGAATGTAGGCCGTCTGCAACGGTTCCAGACGTTCGATGGTCTCCTGGGCCTGCATGGCCGACTCCCGAGCGCGGCGACGTTGTTCCCGTTCGCTCTCCAACTGCTGGGCCGTGCTGATGCGCAGGATGTTCCCTCTGACCACCATTCCCAGATTGCGCTGGACAAGCACGAGATCCAAAACTTGATCCCAAGGGACGTTGTCCAGCTTCATGGAAATCCGTCCCCCGACTCCGGCGTCCAGGATCAGATTATACCCGGCCACCTCGCCGATGAGCCGTAGCACGTGCTCCACTTCGGCGTTCTGCAAGTCAATGGAGATCGGGGCCCCGACGTACTCTTCGCGCATGCCCGGAAACAGCGCCTCTTCCTCGGGGAAACGCGTTTCCAACGCATCCTGAAGCGGACGCTCTCGCGATTCCGGACGAGCCGTCGGCACGGCGGAAGGCTTGGCATCTTCCGCATGGGCCTCGACGTCCACAAAATGCAAGACCAGTCCTTCCGGCACCTTCTCGGGCTCGATGTCTACCGGGCCGGTGGCGGTCAATATCAACTCCCCGCCGTCGACCGTATTCCGCAGTAATCCTGTTTTCACCGGATGCCCGAAGGCGTGTAGCTGGTGCAGTCGGGCAACGGCAGCCGGCATGACGACATCGGGAAACAGTATCCGAATTTGGCCCGGACGAGCTGAAACGGATCGCCACGTCAGTTCGCCGGTCGCTTCCAGGCGGATGCCCACGACGTCGCCGACTTGGAAAAACGTCGCTTGGCGTATGCCGGGCCGTGAATCAACCGGCCGTGATTCACCAACGAAACCCTCGATCGGTTGCGTCACTCTCGCATCGGACGACACTCTTTCCTCGGGTACGGGCTCCGGAGCGATTGCCTCGGCACCGATGGAAGCGCTCCCCAAAACCGTCACCAGCACGAACATGATCGCGCCGTAAAAGATGAGCAACAGTCGGTTCTTCCGCCGTCCTCTCGTTCGAATCCTTATCGCTTTCCGGGCGCTACCCATGATCATCTCCCTCGCTTGGATGCAGCTTGAGGATCACTTCCCTGACCTGCTCGCGACCAGCGATGTCCAGGCCATGTTCCTCGATGATCACCTCATTGGCGGTGATCCGGCGGACTTTGCCGCCGTACCGTCCCACGCCCACTCCGGGCCGGAGCACGAATCCCTTGCCGTCGGGCATCTCGACCATGGCCAGAGCCTGGTCGGGACGATCCACGGCCCAGACGATGCCGATCACCCGCAACTGGGTCGCTTCGACGCGCTCCAACGGGGTCAACGCCCTGGCCGAAACCTGGGCTCGAAACGACTCTTCCGGCGGGGCAGGGCGGACGAACGGGCGAAACGGGTCCGGCTTGCCTTCCGGGCGGAAGGCGTAGCCGTCCGGGGTGCGCAACCAGTCCGGAAGCTCCAGGGAGGTGCCCATGAACAGCTCCTCCACCCCGTTGCCCTCCTCTTCGACCGCCCAGCCGTTGTGTGGCAAAACGAGCAGAAAAAAAAGCATCAGCACCAGAAAGAAGGCCGGAAACAGTCCAGCAGGAAACCACAGAAGGCCCAACCGGTTGCGTGGAAATCTTCTCCGTGCACCGGCTGACCGACTTGTCTGGGATACATCCTGCTGCGTGGGCGTCATGGAATCTCTCGGCGAAAAGCGCCGGACTATCTGCGCCGCCTGGCTGGTTGCTGCTGGCTTTGCTGTTCCTGCGCGGCCTTGATTTCCTGCTCGGTCAGGGCCCGGTAAACCTGGATGGTGCTTTCGGCGTTCAGGATAACCGGGCCGGTTCCGGCCGCGGCTGTGGGCTGCAAACGAAGGCGATCCAGGCTGACCAGTCGATCCAGCCGGGCCATGCGGTCAAAAAAAGTGATCAGGTTATGGAACTCGCCGCGCATGCGTAACTGGACCTCTCGGGAGGCGTAAAAATCGTGCTGAACCTCGCCGCCGGGCTGAAAGAGCATGAACTCGACCCCCACGTCCATGCCCAACCGCTCGATGGCGGCCAGAAGTCGTTCACGTTCCTGGGCGTCCTCGGGCAGCAGCATCTTGGCCAAAAGCAACTCGTACTCCCGGGCCTCCATTTCCTCCTCCAACTCCGGCAGCCTGGCGGCTAACCGGCGATTGGCGGCAATGGACGTTTCCAGGTTCCGGATATCTTCTTGCAAAATGGTCTTGCGCTCAAGATTGGGCATGAGCGAAAAAAAGGCGTAGCAGCCCAAGGCGACGACGACCAAACCGATGAGAATCCCCAGCTTATGCAGCTTGCTCAGGTTCTCCAGCCGTTTGACCAAAGCGCGACTATCCATGGTCGGCCCTCTCCAGGAAATAGTCGGCCGGCGGAGGACCGAAGGTGACCCGGAAATGAAACTCCACCAGGGACAGGCCCTGCACCTCTCGGCGCAGGGTGCGTTCCGTCACCACGCCGCGGACAAAGGCCGATGTCCGGAGGATTTCCACGTAGGCGGCAAAGGACTGGTTGTCCATGGCCACCCCTCGCAGCTGCAAAACCCCGTTCTTTTCAAGGTGAAAGGTCTCGAACCAGATCCGCTCTTCCGGCAGCAGGGAAATCAATGCGTCCACATAGCGCACCGGCAGGGTCTGGATGCTTCGGATATCCGTGATGATCCGGATTTTCGACTCGATGGACTTCAGCTCGTTCTCCATTTGCCGGACCCGGGCCACCTCTGCCGTCAAGACCCGGTTCTCGGCCACCCTGGCTTCATGAACGCGTTCCAGTTCCCGAACTTCGGAGCTGATCCATAAATGGGTCAATAAAATCGCGCCCCCGACGAGCACGAAGGCCAGCGCCAAAGCGCCCAGGTCCAGGCGCAGGGTGGAAATCCGCGGACGTTTCTCCGGAGGGAGGAGGTTGATGCGGATCATGGAACCGCCTCCCGCAGGGCCAACCCGGCGGCCACGGCGTATTGCGGCCCCACGGCGCGAAGATAAGCCGCGTCGAACTGGGCCGGGTCCGGCTCCAGCTTGCGCCAGGGATCGAGGTGGCGCACGTCCAGTTCCAGCTCCCGACCCAGACGACCGGGCAGCCCGGCCAGCAAGCTGCCCCCTCCGGACAAATACAGGGTTTCAGCGGGTTTGGCCTCCGGCACCGAACCGAGATAAAATCCGATCAGGCGCCGCACCTCGCCCGCCCAGGAGACCACCGCGTCTTCCAGTTCATCCACGACCACGGCCTGTTCCGTGGGCGGCAAGTCGCCCGGGCCGTTGATCTTCAATTTTTCGCATTCCGCCCTGGACCGGTTCAATAATTTCGCCAGCCGGTCGGTCAACTGAAGGCCGCCGAAGCTTAATTCACGGTGAAAGACCAATTGCTTGTTCCAGACCACGCAAAACACGCTCAATTGGCCGCCGATGTCCAAAATGTACTGGGGACGGTCGATAAGTTCCGGATAGTTGAACTCAAAACAGTTGTTCAGGGCAAAGGCATCCACGTCCATCACCCGGACTTCCAGACCGGCCCGTGTCAGGATGCTCAGCCGATCCTCCACCTCCCGCTTCTTGCTGGCCACCAAAAGCACGTCTACGGTCCCCTCCTTGATTCCGGGACCGAGGTTCTGGTGGTCGATATACACGTCCTGCAGATCGAACGGGATGTACTGCTTGGCTTCCTTGGCCAGAAAATTTTCCATGTTCGCCGCGACCTCGGAAGCAACGTTGACCTTCTTGACGATCACGGCATGTCCGGTCATGGCCGAAATCACGTCTTTCTCGCGAATCCCCAGATGTCGCCACAGCTCGGCCAGCCGATCAGCTGCTTTTTCACCTTTATCCATGTCGCCGACGGCCAGGGGAATGCGGCCGATTCGACTGAGGACCGGCTTGCGACGCCGCAACCCAAGGGCCACGACTTTGATCCAACCGCTGCCCAGGTCCACTCCGGGAGGAGGACTTTTTTTACGCAGCTCAATGGTAATGGCCAAGGGCGGATCTCCGTTCGCTTACCAGTCCGTTGAAAAACTCCCAATTGCTGCGTCGCTGCAAAAAGTTCAAACTCTCACGTATGAATAAATACGCTTCGACCTTGAACTTTTTTTGCTCCTTGCACTTGGGATTTTTGAACGGACTGCCAGATAAGGACTTTTTCAACACTCAGTTATGTCGGCGATGATCGGTCCGGGAAGCAAGACGATCATTTTCCGGGGAAGTCCACGGGACAGAAGGGCCGCAAGGTCAAGACGGGGCAGTTGGCGGTTTTGACGACCTTCTCCGCCACGGAACCGAACAGTATCCGGTCAATCCCCTTGCGGCCGTGGGTACCCATGATGACCATGTCCACGCTTTCCTCGTCCGCGCATTTCACGATTTCTTCCGCTGCATACCCGCTGACCACGCGCCCGGTTACGGTGACGTCCGGCAGGTACTGCGAAATAAAGGCCTCCATGCTCTGTTCCGCTCCGGAAACGATTTCCCCGACGAACGTTTCAATGGAGTTGGGCGGGACGTGAAAGCTGACGTACTGGTTCAGCGACGGTGCCGAGTACAACAGAATCACCTCCGCACCGAAGGCCTTGGCCAAGGAATGCGCATACCCCGCCACCATGGGGCTGACTTCTGAAAAATCAATGGCGCAAAGAATCTTTTTCATGTCCACCATCGTCATATCCTCCCGCGGATTGGGTGAAGAGCAATAACCTTAAACGAAAATCGGCGACAATCGCCGCTTCTTCAATGCCATGTGTTTATGGTTCTGCCAAAGTGTTAAATAAATGGCAAGGATGGGGAGCCACCCTTAGCTTCCGATGGAACGACACAACTCCCCAATCAACTGGTTTTCTTGACCATCCACCAAGCGCCTCCCCGAAGCACTCGCTGCAGCCGCTCCGGATGTGCTCTGAATCCGTTTTCCAAAACCGCATCCGAACTTGCTGTCTGAGGTTGATTTTCGGACAAACGAGGTATGGCCCAAAGAAAAAAAAAACGGTAGAAGCACAATCGCCTTCAGATATCATCTTGCTTTGACTCCGGACCCTCGAATATCACCATCTCATGCGCCTAATCGACTATGAACACTACATAAAAAGCGAATCAGCGGCCCGCCGCTATCTGTTGAAATATTGCTGGAAAAACCACCAGCGGTTCTGCCCGCGCTGCCGACAACGCAAAAACTACCCCCTGACCGATGGTCGGCGGCGATGCGCCCAGTGTTCCTACACCTACCACGATTTCAGCGGACGCTGGATCAACAATTGCGACCTCAGCTGCCGGAACTGGCTGCGGACCATCAAGCTGTTCGAAATGGACCTGACGGTTCTGGCCATGAGCAAGGAGGTGGATCTGGCCTACAACACGGTCTACAAGGCCGTGACCACCATCCGCTGCGCCATCGCCGCCAACGCCATCGACGCCAGGGACTTTTTCGGGGCGGAGCGTAGCATCGAGCTGAAAACCTCCGGCCGGGTCCTGAACGTGGTTCCGTCCTCCAAACTGGCCACGCCGGTTTTCGGCGTCATCGAGCACTCCGGAGTAGCCTTCGTCGACCTCGTTCCCGGCCTGCGGCCTGAAACGGTATTCCATTTTCACCAGAGCTTTGGCCTGGAACTTGGCCACTGGGGCAAAACCTACTACAGCGCCCCCTATCAACGCTACCATACCCTGCTATTCTGTACTACCGCCCCTCCACCCCGTTTCATGGAATTCACCCTCCCCTCGCAAACGCCCTCCTCCGGATCTTCCCCCGACTTCCTCACCTATCTCCTGGACAAGATCCGCCGCTACCGCGGCCTTTCTCCGGAAAAATTTCCCCTGTACGTCAAGGAACTGGAGTTTCGCTACAACCATCGCGACGCCTGCATCTTCTCCGAGACCGCCGACCTACTCTGCCGATTTGTGCCAAAATTTGGGTAATCAGCTTTTTTATTGACCGCTTTTGCGATTTCTTCCATGAGGTGGCTAACGGATCGAATCTAGAAAAAGTCTCATGGAGATCGTCATGTCCCAACTCGCTTCTTTTGCGAGTCTTCCCTTCGCCGGGCTCGGATTCCGGATCAGGCCGTTCGCGGCCCAAGTCCTGGACCGACTCCGGAAAGCCATGCTCTTGGCGTTCCGAAGCACTCTGGCTGGTTGCCGTTTGGGAAGCGAGCGCGAGACGGACATCCCCCGTGCCTCTGGATACGATCTGTTGGTTATGCAGGCTCGTGAGATCCGCGGTCAGTGATTTTTTCATCAACCGACTTTAGGCTAAGGAGGCCGTATGCAAATTAACCGCAGGAATTTTCTTAAATTTTCAGCCGTGGCCGGCTCTGCGCTGGCGTTCGGGGGGTTGGGGTTCGACCTCAAGCCCACCGTGGCTAAGGCGCAATTGCTCCAATTGAAGGAGGCCAAGGAAACAACCTCCATCTGTTGCTACTGTTCCGTGGGCTGTGGGCTGATCGTGCACACGGCCCAGAGCGGTCCCAACAAGGACCGGGCCGTGAACATCGAGGGCGACCCGGACCATCCCATCAACGAGGGTTCCCTGTGCGCCAAGGGTGCTTCCCTGTGGCAGCTCGTCGAAAATGACGACAGGATGACCAAGGTTCTCTACCGTGCTCCCAACTCCGACAAATTCGAGGAAAAGACCTGGGATTGGGCTCTGGATCAAATCGCCCGCAAGGTCAAAGACGCTCGGGACGCCACTTTCGTCGCCAAGAACGCCCAGGGCCAAGTGGTCAACCGCACCGACGGCATCGCCCACACCGGCTCCGCCGCCCTGGATAACGAAGAGTGCTGGTATCTTTCATCATTGATGCGTTGCTTCGGCTTGGTGTACATAGAGCACCAAGCCCGGATCTGACACAGCGCCACTGTAGCGGCTCTGGGAGAGTCGTTCGGACGCGGTGTGATGACCAATCACTACATCGACCTGATGAACAGTGATTGCATTTTGATGATGGGCGCCAACCCGGCGGAAAACCATCCGATCTCTTTTAAATGGGTTATGAAGGCCAAGGAAAAGGGCGCGACCCTGGTCAACGTGGATCCTCGCTTCAACAGGACATCCTCCAAGTCCGACCTGTACGTGACCATGCGTTCGGGAACGGACATCCCGATCCTGGGCGGCATGATCAAGTACATCCTGGACAACGAGTTGTACTTCAAGGACTACGTCCTTAATTACACCAACGCCAGCTTCCTGGTGAACCCTGATTTCGGCTTTGACGACGGGTTGTTCACCGGCTTCAAACCCGAGACGGCCTCCTACGACAAGACCACTTGGTCCTTCCAGATGGACGAACAGGGTATCCCCAAAAAGGATCCCAGCCTGAAGGATCCCAACTGCGTCTTCCAGTTGATGAAAAAGCATTACGAACGGTACGACCTGGACCGGATCGAGAAAACCTCGGGCACGCCCAAGGACCAGCTTCTGGCCCTGTACAAGACCTATACGGCCACAGGCGCTCCGGACAAGTCCGGGACCATCATGTACGCCATGGGCTGGACCCAGCACACCACCGGTGCGCAGATCATCCGAACCATGGCCATGATCCAGCTATTGCTGGGCAACATGGGCGTGGCCGGCGGCGGAGTGAACGCCCTGCGCGGCGAGTCCAACGTCCAGGGGTCCACGGACCAGGCCCTGCTGTTCCACATCATCCCCGGCTACAACCCCACTCCCCGAGCGGCCATGGCCACCTTTGATGACTATCAGAAGGCCACGACGCCGGTAAGCAACGACCCCAAGAGCGCCAACTGGTGGCAGAACCGGCCCAAGTACGTGGCCAGCCTGCTCAAGGCCATGTACCCGGGCAAGGATCCGGCCGAAAGTTACACCTACATGCCCAAGCTGGACGCCGGACAGAACGCTTCCTGGCTGGTGCTCTTCGACCACATGCTCCAGGGCAAGTTCAAAGGCTATTTCGCCTGGGGCCAGAACCCGGCTGCCTGCGGCGCGGACTCCAACAAGACCAGAAACGCCCTGGCCCAGCTGGACTGGTTGGTGGTAGTCAACCTGTTCGACAATGAAACCGCATCCTTCTGGCGTGGCCCGAACATGGACCCGGCCAAGGTCAAGACCGAAGTCTTCGTCCTGCCTCCGGCGGTCTGGTGCGAAAAGGAAGGCTCCATTTCCAACTCCGGACGCTGGGTCCAGTGGCGCTATGCCGGTCCCAAGCCCATGGGCGACTGCATCCCGGACGGCGACATGGCCCTGGAGCTGTGGCGCAGGGTCCGCGCCCTGTATGAAAAGGAAGGCGGCGCGTTCCCGGATCCGATCCTGAACTTCAACAGCAAAGACATCGTCAATCCGGACAAGAAGTTCCCCCATGACTTTGACCCGCACCGGGTGGCCAAGCTGCTCAACGGCTACTTCGTCAAAGACGTGAAGATCGGCGACACCACACACAAGGCCGGAACCCAGGTGCCCAACTTCACCGCACTCCAGGCCGACGGCTCCACGGCCTGCGGCAACTGGGTCTACAGCGGCTGCTACACCGAGGCCGGGAACATGATGGCCCGCCGCGACAAGACCCAGACTGAAATGCAGGCCAACATCGGCATCTTCCCGGCTTGGTCCTGGGCTTGGCCGTTGAACCGCCGCATCGTGTACAACCGGGCCTCCTGCGATCCGCAGGGCAAGCCGTACGCACCGAACAAGGCGGTCGTCGCCTGGGACGGCTCCAAGTGGGTCGGCGACGTACCGGACGGCGGATGGGCTCCCAGCGAGCGGCACCCCTTCATCATGACCGCCGAAGGCTACGGTCGTCTGTTCGGTCCGGGCATGGCCGACGGCCCGTTCCCAGAGCACTTCGAGGCCATGGAATGCCCCTTTGAGGAACATCCCTTCTCCAGCCAACTGCACAACCCCACGGCCCTGGAGTTCGTGGGCGAGGCCATCAAACGCGCCGTGTGCGATCCCCGGTACCCCTTCGTGGGCACCACCTACCGGGTCACCGAGCACTGGCAGTCCGGGGTAATGACCCGCTGGACGCCTTGGCTGACGGAGTGCATGCCGCAGAACTTCGTGGAAATTGATCCCGAGTTGGGTAAGTTGCGAGGCATTGAAAGCGGCGACAAAGTCATCGTGGAAAACATGCGCGGCAAAATCGAAGCCGTGGCCATTGTCACGCCTCGCCTGCAACCGATCAAGTCCATGGGCCAGACCATCCACATGGTCGGCACCACATGGCACTACGGATGGGTCCATCCCAAGAATGGAGGCGATTCGGCCAACCTGCTGACACCTTCCGTAGGCGACCCGAACACCTTCATTCCCGAGACCAAGACGTTCATGGTCAACATCCGCAAGGCCTAAGGAGGAGTGCGATATGCAAGGTAAAAGCTTTTTTATCGATCTGACAAAGTGCACGGCCTGCCGAGGCTGCCAGGTGGCTTGCAAGCAATGGAAGAAACTGCCCGCGGAGGAAACCCGAAACTGGGGTTCCTTCCAGAATCCCAAGGACCTCTCAGCCATCACCTATAAGCTGGTGCGGATGACCGAGGCCATGGAAGGCGAGAAGTTCAAGCAGTGGTATTTCTTTCCTGACCAGTGTCGGCACTGCGTCTACCCGCCCTGCAAAATGGTCGGCGACTATGACGACGACCAAGCCATTCTCCATGACGAGGAGACTGGGGCAATCCTGTTCACGGAACGGACCAAGAACCTGGATGGACAGCAGATCAGGGAATCGTGTCCCTACGACATCCCTCGCTGGAACGAGGAAACCAAGATTCAAACCAAGTGCGACATGTGTATTGACCGGGTTCAGAACGGCTTGCTCCCGGCCTGTGTGCTGAGCTGTCCCACGGGAACCATGCAGTTCGGGGACTCGGATGAAATCCTGGAAATCGCAAAAAAACGGTTGGAGGAAGTCAAGAAGTATAAGCCCAACGCCGCGCTGACCGATCCCAATGATGTCCGGGTGATCTTCCTGACCGAGGACAATCCCCGGGAATACTTCCGGTATGCCGTGGCTTCCGCGGATATTCCCAAGTACAGCCGTAAAGCCGCCCTGGCCAAGGTGACCTCGCCAGCCAAGCGGATTTTCGGATAGTCTCTTTTCTCTCACCCTCCTTCGTCTTGACCGGGGCCCTGTGGGCCCCGGTCGTTTTTTATTGCCTTTCCAGCACGATCACCCCGACTCCGGGAAGATCCACCTTCAGTCGGGTCGTCTCCACGATATCCCCGGTGATCACGCCTCCAGTCCGGGTATGCAGCCAGATCTCCTGCCCTCGCTGCTTCCAGCGAAACGAAACCACGTCGAAATCCGTCTCCCAGGTCCCCTGACCATTGGGTTGCAAGTCCAGCAACACAAAATGCTCCTCCTCAGGTGGACTTTGGTACTTGCCCACCAAGTGGGAAGGATCGGAGCAGGCAGTGGCCAACACAAAGGCCCAGCCCAATAGGCCGAGCAATAAAAACCTGCGCATCAGAAACCTCGCCATGAGTCAGGGATCAGAAGACAGAGGAATAGAATCAGGCAATTTTCTCGATCCTGGAGGTGAAATGGTTCTCCAGGTGCAAAATCTTGTCGAAGTAATAGATGTGGACCGTCATGCCCACCCAGATCAAGTCGCGAACAACCGTCCACCAGGATATCGGGTCTTCAACGCTGCTGAAGCAGCCACAGGGGATAGGCGAGTCGCGAAACAGGTTGATCACCACGGCAATGGTGAACATCACCAGCATCCCGCCGATGAGCACCACCGCGGACTTGGCCCGGAAGCCGATAATCAACAAAACGCCGCAAACCAACTCGAACCAAGGCATGAACACGGACAGGACATTCACCGCCCAGTAGGGAACTAACTGGTAGCTGGCGATGGTCTCGGCAAATTCAGCGGTATAGCTGATCTTGTACATGCTCGCGTAGATAAACAGCCCGCCAATGTACAATCGCAGCGCCAGGGCCACGTACTCATGGGTCAGCAGTCTGACCAGCGGATTTTTCGTCATGGCTCCACCGGAAGCCCGTTGCGTTGCCATTGCCGCAGACCTCCCTCCATGACCCGGACATTGACCATGCCGCGCTCCTTGAGCTTGGCCGCCACCTGCTCGTCATATCTTCTGCTGATGTTGCGGCCGTAGACGATGACGTCCTTTTCCGGGTCCAACATGGCGAAACGCATGGAATAGACGAAGTCGAACAGGTTCAAGGGCAGATTTTCCGCGCCGGCGATATGCGACTGGTTGAAAAACTCCGTTGGCCGGGCGTCTAAAAACAACGCGCCCTGCGACTCATGCTTGAGCCGGGCCCAGGCCACGTCGATATAATCGGGCCGAGGCTGAGCCCAGGTTTCCGGCAACAACGAAATCCCGCCGGGGCTGGAGGCGTTGAAGACCAACGCCAGAACCAGACTGACCAAGGCCAAGGCCAGGCAGTCGAAAAGGTTCACCTGTTTGATGCGCAAAGTTTCGGTGCGCAGCAGGGAACTGAAGCGATTGGCGGCTGCCTCCAGCAGGCTGATGGTCTGGCGGCTTTGTCGCAGTTCGTCGAGGGTTTGCTGTAGCTCAGCGTTTTTGCGCAGCAGGTCGCTGTTCAAATTTTCGATGGTTTCAAAAGCCAGAGCATTGTCCAGGCTGACCAGAAAACCCTGGAGCAGGGCGGGCAAAAGTTCCCGCTCCGCCTGGTCGTCCTCGGATCGGGCAAGACAGTTACCGATTCCCGCGAGCCCATACCAATTTTCGTCCACCAGAAAGGCGGCGCCGACTTGGGGCGTTTCGGCCAATTCCAGGGACTGAAGTTCGTCGTAGGTCAGGACCTGATAGTGCTTTTCTCCCTGAGCCGGAACAAAAGGGGGATGCAGCAGGGAACGGAAGACGGCGTCCAAGCGCTGAGCGTCGAAGGAGGGAGCGGCACCGTCGCTGAACCCACGAGTCGCGATCTCGAGACGGTCCTCCCGTCGATCCCACAGCACGATAAACCCACGTTGGGCGCTGAACGTGCCCATGACCGACAGAAGAAACGAGGAAAGAAGGGTCTTGGCGTGCAGGTTCCCGCTGAGTTCCCGAGTGGTGTCGCAGATGGACTTGAAGTGAAAGTAACGGCGGTCCAGCCGGGCTTGAATATCCTGGGAATCCAGCAGCGCGCGCTGAAGCTCGGTGTTTCTCGCTTGCAATTTCTCATTCAGGCCGCGAATGGTCTCATTCACGCTTGCGGAGGCCAGGGCGTCCATGAATGCCGTGACCAGTTGCAGCACGAAATCTTCATCCTGGTGGTCGTACGCCGAGCCGTTGACCTTGGAACCATAGCCCAGGACCCCGAAACGATGCTCGTCCAGATACCACTCCACCACGACGCGCAACGGCTCGGGCAGGCCGGGCTTTTCGGGAGACTCGTTGATCACCACGACCAGCACCTGCCGGGAAAGCATCCCGCCCTCGTCTCGGACTTTGGCGGACACGGACTGAACCGCCTCGGGCAGCCGCTCCTTGTCGGACTCGGGTAGGCCGCGCAAGACGAGATGCTGCCGGCCTGAACGGCGATCCTGGGCAACGAGCAATCCCTGGGCTGTTCCCAGGGCCCCCATGCTCATCAGGACGAAGGCCTCCATGACCTCCACCGGGTCGGTCAATCGACTCAGTTCACTGACCGTCTCGAACAGGGCGTCCAATTGAAAGGCGCGACGGTTTCCGAAAGACTCTCCAAAAGAGTCACGGGAGACCTCGGCTGAGGCCTCTATAGAGGCCTGTAAAGGCGGTCCAACTGAGAGATTCGGAGCCCGACGCTGATCCATGTGGTATCCTCGACCGTATCCCCGGCATCAAGCGCTGGGGAGGCCGATGGGCTGCAAGCAGGAAAATGAGATCAGGGCAACTGTTTGAGCCTGTTGAAGAGATTGTCGATATCCGTGCGGCCCAAGTGAGCGAAAAGAATGGAGCCGTCCCGATCCACGAGCAAGGTATACGGAGTGTCCGGTTCACCGATCATTTTGTGCAGGGCGTAATCCCCATCCTGAAGAATAGGGAAGGGAAAACGCCATGTCCGGTGGAGATGCTCGATTTCCATCGGGGTGGCCCCCGCGGCCACGGCGACCATGGCCACCTTGCCCGCAAGGTCCGCGTCACGCTGGATACGTTGATACAGGCGCAGCATGTCCGGAGCCTGATTATGGCAGACGGGACAGTAAACGCCGACGATCTCGATCAGAAAGAAGTCCTTGTCCATGTCCGCCAAAGCCACGCTGCCCTTACCTTCTCCGAGGCTCAGATAAGCTCGATGAGCCGGAACCTCCGGAGTGGGAAACGCAAAGGCCAAAATTTCCGGGTGTCGCTCTCCAACCCCCAGAGGCCCCATGGCGGAGGCCTGGCCGACGACCAAAGCCAGCGACAACCAGACCAGAACAAAAAAACTTCCCGCAAGTCCTCGCATATCCGTATTCTCCGATGCTTATGATGAAAGGCGATTTCAAGCCGACATACCGCTCAACACGGAGCGCGCCTCGGTTTCGTCCTGAACGATCCGAGCCAGTTTGGTCACCCCGACCATTTCGAACACTTTGCGAAAATTCTCGGCCAGTCCGGTGAGGATCACAGCTTGGCCGCGCTGCTTGCTTTCCGTAAGGAGCTGGATCAGCACGGCGATGCCGGCGCCGTTGATTGAGGCGTTCTCGTTAAAACGAAAGAGAATTTTGGGGACGCTCCACGTCGAGATCTGCCCGTAAGCCTCCAACAGCACCGGTTCGGAAGCGGCGTTGACGTTGCCGCGGATGTCGATGCAGGCCATGTCGTCCTCCTGGACCCAGGAAATTTCCTTTTCCTCGTTTTCGGCCATGGTCAGCCGCTCCTCGGCGCGCCGCAAGGCTTGGTCCAGGGCGGCTTTCTGAATCGGCTTGTTGATGAAATCCGTGGCGTTCATGTTCAACGCACGAATGGCCAGATCCAGGTCTCCGTGCCCGGTGATGATGATCACCTCGGCCAGAGGATTGAGTTCCTTGATGCGTTTGAGAACCTCCAGGCCGTCCATCCCAGGCATCTTGATGTCCGTGATCACGATGGCCGGTTGCTCTTTCTGAAAAACGACCAACCCGTCTTCCCCATTTTCCGCGGTGAACACCGTAAAGCCATAGGCGTTCAAAAAAAGGCGAAACATGGACAAGGTCGGTTTCTCATCGTCGATAACGAGTATCTTGCGCATCAGTCCAGCCTCCAATTATTCCTGAGCAATGGGGAATGAAAGGACGAAAATCGTCCCTTCGCCCTCTTCACTCTTGATATCGATGGTCCCATCATAGTCCTTGATGATGCCGTAGGAAATGGACAAACCAAGTCCCATGCCCATCCCTGTCTGCTTGGTTGTGTAAAACGGGTCGAAAATTTTCTCCGCCACGGAAGGACTCATCCCGCACCCGGTATCCGCCACGCTGAGACAAACCCGATCATGGTCCAGGAAGGAGCGAATCACAATCTCCCGGTGCCCTTCCTCTTCCAGGGTCTTGTAGCGGTCTTGAATCGCATCCCTGGCGTTGGTGACCAGATTGAACAAAACCTGCTCCAAACGATTCACATGAGCCGACACCGGAGGAATGCTTTCATCCAGGTCGAGGGTAACAACGATGTTTTGCAGGCTCAACTGATGGGCCATGATGGACATTACCCCACGCACCGGCTTGTTGATGTCGATGGGCTCCTTGGAAAAATCCGACTTGCGTCCGAATTCACGCAAATGATTGATGATCTCCGTTGCCCGATCCACCTGGGTGCTCATTTCGTTGCTGATCTCCCGCAAACTTTCATTAGAAAGCGGCATCTGCTCGTTTACCGCCATGTCCAGGAATTCGCTGCCCATCTTGATCATGTTCAACGGTTGATTCAACTCATGGGCGATCCCCGCGGAGAGCTGGCCCAGACTGGTCATTTTGCTGGCCTGGATCAACTGGGCGTCCTTTTCCAGCATTTCCGTGATGTCCGAAGTGGAAACGATAATGGCGTCGCGTTCCAGGTAGCGCGTTTTACAGGCCACCACGTTCACGTAAAAGGGAGATTCCCCTTTCTTGAAATGCATGGCCTTGGGATAAATAAAGCTCTCGGACTCCGGATTGTCACGGAAAAAAGCGGTGAAGCGGTTCTTGAACTCAGGCGCCAGCTCCAAAAACGACGTCTTCAGCATCTCCTCCTTGGAGTAGTCATAGGTGGCCAAAGCGCTGGGATTGGCGTCCAGAATCCGGAACGTGCGGGTGCTGAGCACGAAAATCGGGGCGGGGCCGCTTCGGAAGAGGGAGCGGTATTTTTCCTCGGACTCGCGCACCCGATTGCGATAGAGCTTGATACTGCGGACCATGTGCTTGAAGGAGTCCGCCAGTTGCTCCACCTCGTCGCCGGACTTTTTCTTTTTGACCACGCAGTCCGTGCAGTAGGCAGGCTTCTCAGGGGTATAATCCGGACTGAACCGGCCCAAGGTTTTATCCACGTACCAACAGGGCAGATCCATGTTGTAGTAAGCCGGACAATGCTCTTCCTTGTCCGACTCCTCCAAAGCCATGGGCTTCAGGTCCAGGTTGCCGCGGGTGATGTCGTCGGCCAGTTTGGTCAACTGCGTCAACGACCTGGTCACGTACTTGGAGAGTTTGTGGCTGACCAGGAAAATAATGATGATAATGGCGCTGATAAATCCGAGAAACGTGATGCGCAGCTTGCCGATGAGTTGATCGATGTGTTTTTGCTTCAACCCGACGTGAACGGTGCCGATGGGGTAGATGCCTTCCCAGATCGGTACGGCGATGTCGTAGACCGAGGCGTCGTCGATGATCAACCGGGCCACGCTGTACTGCTTGTCCGCTGGAATAGGGTTGGCGGAACTTAATGGTTCCGGAAACGGACGGATGAAGGTATGCGACAGGACGTTGCGTTCATCGTCCAGAATAAAGATGTACTCCACGAGCATCCGCCGCTCGCCGAGCTGTGCGTTGTCGAAGAGCAGGCTGACCAGGTTCGGGTGGTCCCGGGTCAACACGTAGCCGCGACCCTGGTCGGCGATGCTTTGGGCGATGGCAATGCCGCGCCCGGTCAGCTCATTGACCAAGCTGGAGATCAGAATCCATCTCGCCAACAGGGCGATGGTCGCGCTGATAACCAACACCATGGCCAGAGTGGAGAAAAAAATCTTGTTCTTAAGGCTGGCTTCTCGCAGGGAACTCATCATGCTCCTTGAAGTCGCGCCAAGCCCTCTGGTATTTTGCACGATTCCTACTCCGGACAAGCAGCCGGCGGGTCATGCTTGGCTTCCGCCGTGAGACGGTTCCAGTCGGTCAGGATCACCAGACGTCCGTTTTGGATGATCGTGAAGTAAACCCGCTCCAGCCCCTGATGATTCGTCGGTCCGAAAGACAAGGTGTTGGCGATGCCCAGGGAGTAATTCTGAATGGACTGAATGGCGTCGATAAAACGCGTCCTGCTCAGGTTGCGTCCGGCCCGGCGCAGCCCCTCCACCAAAACTTTGGCGTTGATGTAGCCTTCCAGGGCCACAAGGTTGGGCAGATCCTCCGGAAAGGCCCGTTTATGCCGTTCCAGATACTCCACCACTCCCCACAGCAAGGCCTGAGATTCCAGCGAGTCCGGAGGAGGAACCACCTGGGAGATGATTACCCCGTCCCCGTCCTTGCCCAGAATGCGGGCCAATTCCTCTGATCCCACGAACGAAACGTTGTGAAACAGTGGAGAAAACCCGCGAGAACGGGCCTGCTTGATGAACTTCGCGCAGGCGTCGTAGGTCCCGACCATGATCACGGCCTCGGCCTTGGATTCAATGATGGCTTCCAAGCCTTCCTCAATGTCCTGGGTGCCGCGGGTGTAACTGCTCCTGGCCACCGGCGCCAGATCATACGTCCTCAACGCCAGCTCGGTTCCCTTCAAGCCATCAAAACCATACGCGTCGTATTGATAAAATACGGCGATTTTCGTCAGGCCGAGATCCTCGACGAAATGGCGAACAACTTCATTTGTTTCCTGGTAGTACGAGGCCCGAATATTCACGATATTCCGGTTGAACGGCTCCCGAAACGCGTTCGCTCCACTAAAGATTCCCAGAAGGGGTACCTGGGCCTGCTCGATCAACGGGAGAATCTTGACAGTGGTCGGAGTGCCGACGTAACTGAAGAGCGCGAAAACTTGGTCGTCAACGATCAGCTTCTGCGTGTTCGCCAGGCACCGGGGCGGATCATATCCGTCATCATAGGCGATCACCCGAATCCTGCGCCCATGCACCCCGCCCTGCTCGTTGACATGGTTGATGTAGGACAAGGCCCCGTTCAGGGTCTGCGTTCCCAAAAAACCCGCATGTCCGCTAAGCGCCAACGACGAACCGATCAGGATTTCCGTCTCGCTCACCCCCGGAACCTCGTTCAGCGTCGGGTCGTCATGGACGCTCTGGGTGCAGGAGAGGAGAAGGCCGACCACGGCAACCATGAAAAAAATCCGGTGAATTCTCACGAACCTGATCTCCTTGAAGATGTTCGCAATTTGCTCTCGATATAATTGGCAAAATGAGTGAACCGCTTGTCGACGGGCAAATTTTCTCATAACTTAGTAATCCTGTAACTCATTCACCATATGTCTGACAACAACTTTCGAGAGGCACAATGATGATTTTACATCTATTTCGCGCGTTTTTTTTCATTTTCGCCACCCTGCTTCTGATTTCCTGCGGCGGGGGGAGTACGGTTACTTCGGTGACATTGAGTTCAGATCCCGCGGACGTACCCGTGGGCGGCAGGACCACCCTCATCGCCGAAGCCACGAACAGTGTAACCGGTGACGCCCTCGGCGAAAAGGTAACCTTTACCATCCGGCACAATGAAAGCGGCTCTCACTTGGACGTCGTCAACGATCGACTGGACGCCAATAACCAAGCACGGGCGATTTTTCACGCCGGTTCAAAAAGCGGCACGGATATCGTTGAGGCCTCCTTTGCCAGCGGTGCACGGGCCACGACGACCATCAAGGTCGGCGATGGCGTGGTCATTGGCGATATTCGGCTGGAAGCCTTCAGCCAGTCTGGAGGAGGCGTCTCTCAAGCTTGGCGAATTCGAGCCACGGTCACGGACACTCGAGGATTTCCGGCCCCTGGAATAACCGTTCTTTTCAGTACAAACAATGGGAACCTCGGACTCACAGGAGTGCCGACGAATAGCGCCGGCCTTGCGGAGACTATTCTTACACTGGCAGACGATACTCAAGGTGCCAGGGTTTGGGCCACCGCCGGAGGAATTTCTGTTTCCATAAATGTCGGCCCCAGAAACTAGCAATGATTTCATTGCAACCATCTTTATTTGCGAAACAAATACAAAATCAACTTATTGCAACAAATCAGAGCTTGCAGATTTTTTAGCTAAATGACTTGCTGGAATTGACTGCCTGGGCAAGTACCGTTTGTGGGCGAGGTGTTGCCACACGCCCCCATCGACACTATTCTGCCGACATGGTTGACTACGGATAGCAGTCCCTCAACCATGTCGGCAATCTTTTTTTCAGGAGGATTATGTTTATGTTTTTACTACGAGACGCATTACTTGCCTTGGTGCTTCTTTTTTTGTTCACCGCTCCGACTCAAGCCCGCCTACCCGAATTCACCGAACTGGCCGAAAAATCCGCCCCAGCAGTGGTGAACATCAGTTCAGTCCGGGTTGTGTCCGGCGAGAATCCCATGCGGCAGTTTTTCTCTCCCTTCCAACGCAGAGGGGGGCCTTTTGACGACTTTTTTGAACAGTTTGAGCGTTTTTTCGGGGAACAGGCTCCGACTAGGCGTTCCCAGTCCCTGGGGTCCGGGTTCATCATCTCCGCCGACGGGTACATTGTGACCAACAACCATGTAATCCGTGACGCTACGGAGATCACTGTCAACCTGTTGGACAACGACAACTCCTACACGGCCGAGGTGGTCGGACGGGACGCGGAGACGGACTTGGCCTTGCTGAAGATCGAGGCGGATCGGCCTCTGCCCGTATTGGAGTTCGGGGATTCAGAACAGGCCAAAGTCGGTCAGTGGGTGGTGGCCATTGGGAATCCTTTTGGCTTGGCCCATACGGTGACCGCCGGGATCGTCAGTGCCAAGGGCCGAATCATCGGCTCCGGCCCCTACGACGACTTCATCCAGACCGACGCCTCCATCAACCCCGGCAACAGCGGCGGTCCGTTGCTGGACATGCAAGGCCGGGTGATCGGAATCAACACGGCCATTGTCGCTTCCGGGCAGGGGATCGGCTTTGCCATTCCCAGCAACATGGCCCGCGGAATCATCGTCCAGCTGCAGGAAAACAAGATGGTTCAACGTGGGTGGCTGGGCGTGACCATTCAAGATTTGGACGATAACTCGGCCAGAGCCCTGGGTCTGACGTCCACTCGGGGCGCGTTGATCGCCGAGGTGATCCCGGATGAACCCGCCGCCAAAGCGGGATTGCGATCCGGGGACGTGGTGATTTCCATCAACGGGCAGGCGGTGGTTGATTCCAGTTCTCTGCTGCGGGTCGTGGCCCAACAGACTCCCGGCGAATCGGTCAAGGTCGATGTCATGCGTCAAGGCAAAAAGCAGTCGATCACCGTCGTTCTGGGCACCAGGGATCCGGAGCGTCTGGCCCAACGCGACGCACCGTCTCCCAGGGCGGGGGACCAGGAAACGTCCCTGGGCATTTCCCTGCGCCCCATCGACGACCGTGAGGCCAGGGCCATGGGCATGACCCGCCCGCAAGGCCTGCTGGTCACCGCCGTGGAGGCCGACTCCGAAGCCGCCCGGGCCGATGTTCGCGCCGGAGACATCGTCATGGAGGCCAACCAGCAGCCCGTCAATTCCATAGACGAATTTCAAAGGGTGCTGCGTGAAGACGCCACGGAAAAAGGCGTGATCATGTTGCTCATCCGCCGACAGGCCCAGACCATCTTTCGGACCATTCCCTTGGAATAGACTCTCTCGCTTCAAGCAACCTCATCAAAAGGGCGACGCGCCGAAGCGCCGCCCTTTTTTATTGTGATTTCTCCGTGGATCGACTATGCGGCGTGGTCATGTCCACGCATCATTGTTTGCCGACGAGACTGCTCGCGGGCTGCAAAGTCAATATTTTTCTGGAAATCCTCGGTCTTCGGGACGATGGATACCACGACTTGGCGACGTTGTTCCTGCCCCTGCCGACTCCGCACGACATTTTGACCGTTACCCAGGGCGCGCCCGGCACCGGACTGACGCTGACCTGCTCCGAGGATGCGGTGCCCCACGAAGAGAACATTCTCGCCAGGTGCTATGAGCATTTTGGAGGAACGACGGGTTTTCGCCCGGATGTGAACGTTCACCTGCAAAAAGAAATCCCCATGGGCGCCGGGCTTGGAGGTGGCAGCAGCGACGCGGCGGCCTTCCTGAGATACCTGAACAACGCAGCCGGCGCCTTCCGTTTAAATGACGCCGACCTCATTTCCTTGGCTGGCGACCTCGGAGCGGATGTTCCGTTTTTTTTGTTCAACCGCCCGGCATGGGCCACCGGACGAGGCGATCGCTTGACTCCGATCCGCCTTCCATTGGACGGCCTGACCGTGGTATTGGCCTGTCCCCGCGTCCATATTTCCACGGCCTGGGCCTACAAGGCCTGGGACGAAACCTGCGTGGGAAAAACACCACCTTCCTTTCCCTTGACACCGCAAATCGCTCCGGATATGTTTCCCGCTTTGCCAATTTCCGTCTTTCACAACAGCTTTGAGTTGCCGGTATTCACGACGCACCCTCAATTGCGGCTCGTCAAAGAAGCGCTATTGTCCTGCGGTGCAAGCGGCGCGGTCATGAGTGGAAGTGGAGCAAGCTTGTTCGCCGTGTTCCGCGCACCCGCCCAGGCGGAAAAAGCGGCCGGCCGCGTCCGGGAGTGGGACATTCCTACGTATGTCTATCCTCTCTAGCCCTCGAAACTCGGCAAAGTGATCAATTGGGGTGTCGCCAAGCGGTAAGGCACGGGTCTTTGGAATCCGCACTCGGAGGTTCGAATCCTCCCACCCCAGCCATTTTTTTCAAGGAATCTCTTCATGGCTCTCCATGGTGAATTAAAAATCCTCTCCGGTTCCGCGAACCCTCCCCTGGCCAAAGCCATCTGTGACCACCTGGGCACAAGATTGACGCCTTGCCTGGTTGAAACTTTCAGCGACGGAGAGATTCGCGTCGAGATCGGGGACAATGTCCGCGGGGATGATGTTTTCGTCGTGCAGCCCACCTGCGCCCCCGTCAACTACAACCTGATGGAACTGTGTCTTGTGCTGGACGCTCTGAAGCGAGCCAGCGCCAAGCGGGTTACCGCCGTGATTCCATATTACGGTTACGCCCGGCAAGACCGCAAGGTGGTTCCCCGTGCGCCCATCAGCGCGAAACTCGTGGCCGACTTCCTGACCGTGGCCGGCGTACATCGCCTGTTGACCATTGATCTCCATGCCGGGCAAATTCAGGGTTTTTTCAACATACCCGTGGACAATCTCTACGCGGCCCCGATTCTGCTCGACAATATCAAGAAATTGACCGACGGCCCCGACGATCTGGTTATCGTTTCACCCGACGCCGGCGGTACGGAGCGAGCCCGTGCCTACGCCAAACGTCTTTGCGCGGGCTTGGCTATCATCGATAAACGCAGGGTCTGCCCCAATCAGGCTGAAGCCATGAACGTCATCGGCGACGTGGAAAACAAGGTCGCGGTGGTGCTCGACGACATGATCGACACGGCCGGGACCATGGTCCAGGCCGCCAAGGTGCTCATGGACAAGGGCGCAAAAAGCGTCGTGGCCTGCGCCACGCATGGCGTTCTTTCCGGTCCCGCCGTGAAACGCTTACAGGATTCGGCCTTTAACCAAGTTTACGTCACGGACACGATTCCCTTGAAAAGCGAGGCCCAGGCCTGCGAGAAGATCCATGCGCTGTCCGTGGCCAGCATCCTGGCCAAGGCAGTGCACAACATCCACACCGAATCCTCGGTCAGCGTCCTTTTTGTCTAATCAATTCCCTTAAGGAGATACAGGCATGTCCAATCAATCAACCCTTAGCGTCGACGTCCGTTCTGAAACTGGTACGGGGCAATGTCGCAGGCTGCGCAACAAGGCTTTTGTACCGGGCATTTTTTACAATGCTCAAGGAGCGAACGTGCTCTTTTCCGCTGAGCGGACACCGCTTCAAAAACTGTACAACAAAGTCGGGCTTTCGCAAGTCTTTCAACTGGAAATCACGCAAGACGGAGAAGCCCGGCAACATCCGGCTATCATCCGTGATATTCAGTACCACCCCGTTAAGGGCTCCATCACCCATGTCGACTTTTTCGGAGTGGACTTGACCAAGAAGATCAATGTCTACATTCCCGTTGAAGTCACCGGTAAACCCAAAGGCGTTGTCCTCGGCGGCATGCTGGAGATCTTTCGGGACGAACTCGAAGTCGTTGGCCTGCCAATGTCCATCCCGGAGAAGATCGTCATCGACGTCACGGCGTTGGAAATCAACCACAACGTGCATGTTCAGGACCTGAAGCTCCCCGATAACGTGGAGTTCGTTTTTGAAGACAACTTCGCGGTGGTCGGCGTTGTCAGCCCCTCGGCCGGCGATTCCGAAACCGAGGAAAGCGAAGCCGAAAAAAGCGAGTAACCATTCTCCCGCCTTGGCCGAACTTTTTATCCTTTGGCCAAGGCGGTTTTTATCTCTCCGGGCGTCGCCGCCCTCTCTTTTTCCGGCAATTATCGTTACGGCAAACGAATTTCGCATAACGCCGCACTATACCCCACGGGTAAAGCCGCCAGAAATCCTTTCGCTCCTTTCTCCCTAGCTCCACATGCAAAGCCGAGGTTTTCACGGGCTCATCGTTGGTCTGGGCAATCCCGGTCCGGAATACGAGCGCACTCCGCACAACATGGGTTTTTTGGCCCTGGATGCCCTTTTTTCTGCTTCTCCAGGCGCATGGGGGGTTGTAAAGGCTCCCGTGGGGAAGTGCGAACTCCATCGGGGAGGGTTCAACGGCTCAACTTGGCTGGCCGTCAAACCCTTGACCTACATGAATCGCAGCGGAGACGCAGTTGGCACGCTGGCCCGATGGTACCGCATCCCTGCTGAGCAAATCCTCGTGGTTCATGATGAACTCGACCTCCCTCCCGGCACCCTGCGCTTTAAAATGGGAGGAGGCGCCGCCGGGCACAAGGGGATCTTGTCCATCGTTCAATCGTTGGGAACAAACGCTTTCCCCAGGCTGCGCATCGGCATAGGCCGCCCTCCGTCCGGCCATGACCCGGCGGGTTATGTCCTGCGCCCTTTTCATGCGGAAGGACTGACCGCCCTTCCAGATACGCTGACGACGGCGATCACGGCGATCACGCTGTTTTGCGCCAAGGGGTTGACCTTGGGAATGCAGGAATTACACGGCAGCCAACGAAAAAGCCTGGTTCCGGGCCAAGCTGATTAACCCCCTTTTGTTTTCTCATGAGAGAAAACCATGGACTCTTCGTCGATTTCAGGATATTGTGAAAAAAGTCATTAGGGGATTATGCTTGATCAGTACCTCATATCAGGAGTGGTGAACGTGTTCTCGGTTAACGATTTAGTAGTTTACCCGGCACAAGGTGTTGGAAAAATCGAGAAAATCGAAAATCAGGAAATCGGCGGTTGTCCGACGAACCTGTATATTATTCGTATCTTGAACAACAATGTCATGGTCATGGTTCCCGTGCACAATGCCGCGAACGTCGGCCTTCGCGCCTTATGCACCAGCGAGCAAGGCGAAGACATGTTGGAATACATCCGGGACCGATCCGACTTTACCGGCTACACTGGTCAAAACTGGAACCGAAGATACCGGGAATACTCTGAAAAACTAAAAAGCGAAAACCTTCGGGATGTCGCTTATGTTCTCAAGGAACTGATCCTGATCGGCAAGGACAAGGAGCTGTCCTTCGGAGAACGACGCTTACTGGAACAAGCTTTGCATTTAATTACCACGGAGCTTGGTTTTTGCCTGGACAGCACTCCTGCCGACATCCGCACCAAGATCTACTCTTTTTTTGAAGACATTCTCAAGCCCGCTGAAGATGATCAAAACACCGAGACGGAGCAGGAGGAAAAGTGATGCTTTGTCGTTCGGCAACACTACTCGACTCCCGGCCAAGGCCATTTTTACTCACGACGACGGCATTTCCCGGCTTCGTCCCGTCATGAGCCGGGTCTCGATCATCAGTAGCAATCCTAATCGGCTTTTTTTCACACCGAACGAAATGCTTCACGGGAGCTTGGGAAAAATCTTGCCAAAACATGCTGTTGTTCGGTAAGTTAAAGAATGCAGCATTTGGTTTCGAACTGTCCTGGTTTTTCATTTCCATTCCTTTCCGTCCACGCAATTTTTGATTCATCGCCTGCCCTTTTGCACCGACCACTTGTCATTTTTTTTTTTTCCATATAAGGCAATCTTCCATCCACGCATGACCACCTTCATACTTGGTTTCTCCGGCGCATAAGTCCGGGACACCGTGCAACGTCAAACGTTGATTTCACACGATTTACTATACTAGCGAAACATATCCGCTTTTTTCGCATATCACAATATCGTTGCCTATTTTCGACACACCACTCTTTTTTGTTTAAGGCCATTTCTTCTTTCCGGTGTTTTTGGATTAACACTGGTTATCCAGTCGTATTGCGACATGCTCCATGCTATGTCTAATATTTTTTTGTTCTTGTTTTGAGTAGATCAGCAATACGTTTTACTGAAACTTTTTGCGGGAGATGAGAGCGAAGGTACGAACTATGAACTTGTCCGAATTAAAAACCAAGTCCATGTATGAATTGACTGAACTGGCGAACCAGTTCAAGGTGGAGAACCCGAGCAACTTGCGGAAACAGGAGCTTATTTTCGCGCTTTTGCAAGCCTGCTCATCACAAAACGGCTCCATATTCGGAGAAGGTGTATTGGAGATCCTCCCAGACGGGTTCGGCTTTCTTCGTTCGCAGATGTACAGCTACATGCCGGGGCCGGATGACATCTATATATCTCCATCTCAAATTCGACGATTTGGCTTGCGTACAGGCGACGTCATCTCCGGTCAAATCCGTCCACCAAAAGACGGTGAGCGATATTTCGCCTTGCTTAAGGTCAAGGAAATCGGCTTTGCCCCTCCGGAAAAGTCCAAACAACTGGTCCTATTCGACAATTTGACTCCCATTTATCCGGACAAGCGCTTTGTCATCGAAAACGGCAAGGAAAACTACGCCTCGCGCATCATCGATCTGCTCACGCCCATCGGCATGGGGCAACGCGGCCTGATCGTCGCTCCGCCGCGAACCGGGAAAACCGTTCTGCTGCAAACCATCGCCAACTCCATCAGCGCCAACCATCCGGACATCTACCTGATCGTTCTCTTGATCGACGAACGCCCGGAAGAGGTCACGGACATGGCGAGGACCGTCAATGCGGAGGTTGTCAGCTCCACCTTCGACGAACCTCCGACCAGACATGTGCAGGTCGCCGAAATGGTTCTGGAAAAAGCCAAACGTTTGGTGGAACGCAAATACGACGTGGTGATCCTCCTCGACAGCATCACCCGCCTGGGACGCGCGTACAACACGGTCACCCCCTCTTCCGGCCGCGTCCTTTCCGGCGGTCTGGACGCCAATGCCCTCCAGCGCCCGAAACGATTTTTCGGTGCCGCGCGCAACATCGAGCAAGGTGGAAGCCTGAGCATCATAGCCACGGCATTGATCGACACGGGGTCGCGCATGGACGAGGTCATATTCGAAGAGTTTAAGGGAACCGGCAACATGGAGATATATCTGGACAGGCACCTGGCCGACAAACGCATGTTCCCGGCCATCGACATCAATCGCTCCGGGACCCGCAAAGAGGAACTCCTGCTCAGCGAGGACGTCCTGAATCGCGTCTGGATTTTACGCAAGGTGCTTTCTCCCATGAATACCCACGATTCCATGGACTTTCTGCTTGGCAAGATGCGCGGCAGCAAAGGCAACCGCGAGTTTTTGGACATGATGAACAAATAGCTTTCAGCGGCGTTCCGGTTAAACGTGCCAAAGGCGATACCGGTCGCCTTGCTCGCCGCCTTTTCATGACTATATCCGGAGGATGCCTCCGTTGCTCCCCCATCGCCTCCGAAAGGGCTTCCTAGCCCGACACCCGGCAATTCGGCCATCCACTGGAACCATCCGACGGTTTGATCATTTCCACGTCGCGTTCATCGGAATCGTCGTCCTGCTGGTGCTGGTCTTTTCCGCGATACGACCCTCCACTGCTATAGCCCAATTATCGTTGGGCCGTTTCACCATCTCCGATGAAATTGAATTGGGCCGGAAATTCAACATCCTGATCCGGTCCCGGATGCCCCTGGTCGAGGATCCGGAAATCCTCGCCTATGTCGAGGGCGTCGTGGAACGCCTTCGGGTCCATATGCCGCCGCAGCCATTTCCCATTCGGGTCGGGGTGATCCGGCATAGCGCGCTCAACGCCTTCGCCGGCCCCGGCGGCCACATCTTCGTCCATACCGGACTGTTGCAACATCTGGATAACGAATCGGAATTCGCCGGGGTCGTCGCCCACGAACTGGCCCACGTTTCCCAGCGCCACATCGCCAGCCGCATCGAAAAGGCCCAACTCGTCAATCTCGCGACCTTGCTTGGAATTCTAGCCGGTGTTTTCCTGGGAGGAGACGCCCAGTCCGCCTTGGTTTATGGGTCGGCGGCCGCCGGACAGAGCGCCATGCTCGCCTACAGCCGAGAGGACGAGAGAGAAGCCGACCAAGTCGGGATGAACTATCTCGTAGCCGCTGGTTTTCCGCCGCAAGGCATGGTCCAATCCTTCGAAACCATCCGAAAGCTCCGCTGGCTCGGCGGCTCGTTTCCTTTGTATCTGAGCACCCACCCCGGAGTTGAAGAGCGAATTTCCTATCTCAAGGATCGCGTGGACAGAATGCCCCCGGAAGTCAGGAACCGCCAGGATAACAACACCGCCTACCAGCGAGCTCGGATGCTGGTCATGGCTCGTTACACGGAACCGGACAAAGCCTTGGCCTTTTTCCGGGACGAAAAAATTGCCTCCTGTCTGAACACTCTCGGAAAAGCCATTGCCTTGGATCGAGCCAATCAAATCCATGAAGCCCGATCCGCTTTTGACCAGGCCTTGACCTGTGCCTCCGGGGATTCCCTGGTTCTGCGGGAAGCAGGCGATTTTTTTCTGCGTCAGGGGGATTTCGACGAAGCGGCCCGCAACCTCCAGGATGCGGTCTTGCGCAACCCCAGGGACCAAATGGCGCTCTACCACTACGCCAGAGCTCGAATAGCCCTCGGTCAACCCGCCGAGGCCATTCCCCTTTTGGAACGCATCCTGACCCAGCTTCCCGAACAGTCCGCGGTTCACGCCCTGTTGGGCAGAGTCTTGGGACAGGAAGGGCGTCTTTTTTCCGCGCATCTCCACCTCGCCTATGCCGCTCTCTACTCCAGGGACAAGCGTCAATACCAATTCCACCTGTCCCAGTCCCAGGAGCATTCACGTACCGCTCGAGACGAAGCCGATCTGAACAAACTTCGGGAGGCGTTCAAGGAACGTGAAGAGTTTTTGTAAGACGCCTTGAGGGGACCGGCAATAAAAAACGGCCGGGCGGCACCATTGCCGTCCGGCCGTTTTTGCGAGAAGGATGAAAGCCTAGATGGTTATTTTCGGGAGACCCCGGATCCGCTGAATTCCGGGTAGGCTTCCAGGCCGCACTCAGCCAAGTCCATGCCCTGGTATTCCATTTCCTCGTCCACGCGGATCCCCATGGTCGCCTTCAGGATCATCCAGATAATCAAGCTGGCGACGAATACGAACCCGAAGATGCATACGATACCGGCCAGCTGGCCCATCAGAGTCGCATCATCGTTGGAGAGGAGCACCGCAAGCAGCCCCCAGATACCGACCACGCCGTGCACGGAAATCGCGCCCACCGGGTCGTCGATGCGCAACTTGTCCAAGCCGACGATGGAGAAGACCACGATGACTCCGCCAATACCGCCGATAATGGTCGCCAGGAGCATGGAAGGCGTATCCGGCCCCGCGGTGATGGCCACCAGACCGGCCAAGGCTCCGTTCAGTCCCATGGTCAAGTCCGCCTTGCCGAAAAGTATTCGCGCGGTAAGCAGGCCGGCGACAACCCCGGCTGCAGCGGCCAAGTTGGTATTCGCGAAAACCATGGCCACGGCATTGGCCGACTCCACATCGGACACCTTCAACTCGGAACCGCCGTTGAACCCGAACCAACCCATCCAGAGGATGAACGTTCCCAAGGTTGCCAAAGGCATGTTCGCTCCAGGGATCGGATTGATCTGCCCATCAGGGCCGTACTTCCCCTTACGTGCTCCCAGCAATAGGACAGCGGCCAAGGCTGCGCTCGCGCCGGCCATGTGCACGATACCTGACCCGGCGTAATCCGAGTATCCCAGGCCGTCGAGAAAGCCTCCGCCCCAGCTCCAGTAACCCTGAATGGGATAAATGAAGCCAGTCAGGACCACGGCGAAGACGAAGAACGACCAGAGCTTCATCCGCTCAGCCACGGCGCCGGAAATGATCGACATGGCCGTGGCCACGAAAACGACCTGAAAGAAAAAGTCGGCGATGTTCGAATAATATGGAGCGTCCTCGCCACCAGCGACGACATCGGCGACGGAGTTGTCACCGCCGACCAGAAAACTCAGGCCGGGGATGATCGAACTGGAAGAGTCTCCATACATGATGTTGTAGCCCACAAGCATGTACATGATGCAGGCGATGGAATAGAGGCCGATGTTTTTGGTCAAGATTTCCACGGTATTTTTGGAGCGGACCAGTCCGGACTCCAGCATGGTGAACCCGGCGGCCATCCACATGACCAACATCCCGGACATCAGGAAATAAAAGGTATCCAGGGCGTAACTGACTTCAAGCAACATTTCCACGGTATATTCCCTCCACTTATAGCGAAAGCGTTACGTAACGACGAATCGATTCCCGCTTCTACTGATTACAGGGCTTCCGTTCCGGTTTCCCCGGTCCGAATCCGCAAGCACTTTTCCAGGTCAAAGACAAAAACCTTGCCGTCGCCTATTTTTCCGGTATGGGCGGCTTTCTGAATGGCCTGAATCACCTTGTCCAGTTGATCGTCGGCGATCGCCGCCTCCAACTTGAGCTTTGGCCGGAAGTCCACGACATACTCCGCCCCGCGATACACTTCCGTGTGCCCCTTCTGTCGCCCGAACCCTTTGACCTCGGTCACGGTCAACCCCTGAACGCCGATTTCCATGAGCGCGGTCCGGACATCGTCCAGCTTGAACGGCTTGATGACTGCTGTGATCCATTTCATAATCAAGTGCCTCCCTTACGTATGATAAAAATTTACAAAAACCGCATGACACATGCAAAAAGCAAACTCAGTAAACAGTCACTGAACTCGCCATGTTCGGAGGCAAAGCAAAGCGCGGACCAATATCTTTATTACGCTGAAATAAAACAAATTCTCCTGATTACCCGCGTTCAGCCACGCCTCGTGCGCAACATTTTTGTAATTTTACATGCACTCCACAACCGCCCACAGGCCAAACATGACGTTTTTGTATTTTTAGCTCCTTCCTGGATCGCAAAGACCGAGGAAGACACCTGAAGCCTTTCTCCCAGCACGGCATTTCCAGACAGACTGACATTATACACCTGACGCGAGCAACAAAATTTTCTTACGCGCATCTCCGACATGACGGGAGATGACCTCGACCAACCTTTACATTATTGTAGCAAAGTCCACCGAGGCGCGTTCGCGTTCACGATCGATCGACGCATCTTTGAACGAGTCGTGTTTCCACGCGAAACAAAAACCCTGTACATCCGCCATGATGTCATGTAGGAATTTGCCCGTTCAGGCACGCGGCAAACCAATTCAACGACTGGTCCGCGCGAAAAAGCCTCACTGGAAAGCCTGGAAGAGATTTATCCACATCAAGAACATTTAAGGAGTGCACGATGATTTTTGAACCAAGCCTGGCCTATGCCATGGGGGCCTCCGGGGCCGAAGCTCAAGGCAATCCGATCACCGCGTTCGTTCCGTTGATCGTCATGTTCGCGATCTTTTATTTTTTGCTGATCCGTCCTCAACAGAAAAAAGCCAAACAGCACCGCGAAGTCCTCTCCAACCTCAAGAAAGGCGACCGCGTCCTGACCGCCGGAGGTCTTTACGGACGCATCCATTCCATCAACGATGACGTGCTGACCCTTGAAATCGCCGACAACGTCAAGATCCAGGCCAACCGCAACTACATCGCCGGCCTTGCGGAGTCGGACGTCAAACCTGTCAGTCGGGACCCCAAATAACACTTCCCTACAACTCGTAGAGAGCGTCTCCGCGGCGACGCGCCGGACCATTCCGCGCGCTTTCCACGCCGGGAACGCTTGCCTGCCTGCTTGGAATCACTCTGAGGAACAACCATGAAGATGAGCTTGCGAATACGGATCGCCCTGGCCTTGATCGGCCTCTTGTTGGGCGGCCTGTATGCTTTGCCCGCCCTGACCAACCTCCAGGGCACGTTCTTGGGAAAAGTCCTGCCGGAAAGCGAGATCCGGCTCGGCCTGGACCTGCGGGGAGGGATGCATTTGACGCTGGGCGTGGACATCCCCAGAGGCGTGGCCAACACCATGGCCCAGTTCGGGCAGGACATCCGCTCAGAGGCCCAGGATGACGACATTTTCATCCTTCGGCCGCAGGTGGTGAACGACGTTAAATTGGAGTTCACGTTGGCCCGCGGTGCGCAGCAGGACCAGTTGGAGCGACTGCTCCGCAACCGCTTCGATAACTTGCAGATTCTTTCCAAGGAGACGCAGGAGGCGGGGCAGGTTCGCTACACTGTGGGCATGACCCAGGCATACCGGGCCCATGTCGAGGATCTGCTCGTGGAGCAGGCCATCAAGACCATCCGTAACCGCATCGACCAGTTCGGCGTGGCTGAACCGGACATCCGCCGCCAAGCCGAAGGACGGATTCAGGTCCAACTTCCCGGCCTTCAGGATCCGGAACGGGCCGTGGCCATCATCGGACAAACCGCGCACCTGGAATTCAAGCTGGTGGACGACCAGGCGGACATCGACCGCGCACTGCGCGGTATTTTGCCCCCGGACGCGGAACTGGCCTCCATGCATACCCGCAACCCGGACGGTTCGGTTTCTCAAACCCCCATCGTCATCAAGCGGGACACCCTGATGACCGGGGAATTCATCACCGACGCCCGGGTCAGCTTTGATCAGTTCAACCAGGCCTACGTCGGACTGAACTTCAATGCGCGAGGATCCAGGCTGTTCGAGCGGATCACCGGAGAGAACACCGGACGCCGGCTGGCCATCGTCCTGGACGGCAACGTCCATTCCGCGCCGGTGATCCAGGAACGCATCGCCGGAGGGCGGGCCAGCATCACCGGGCGCTTCACTACCGAGGAAGCCACGGACTTGGCCCTGGTGCTCCGGGCCGGGGCCCTGCCCGCTCCCGTGCACATAATGGAAGAGCGCACCGTTGGCCCTTCCCTGGGTCGGGAATCCATCGAGCGCGGCCTGCAAGCGGCCCTGATCGGCGGGGCGCTGATCCTTATCTTCATGCTTGTCTATTACAGCATGTCCGGCATCGTGGCCAACGCGGTCCTGTGTTTGAACATTCTGCTGGTCATGGCCGGCTTGGCGGCTTTCGGGGCCACGCTGACCCTGCCCGGCATCGCGGGCATCATCCTGACCATTGGTATCGCCGTGGACGCCAACGTGCTCATCTTCGAGCGCATTCGGGAAGAAATACGACGCGGCCTTACTCCGGCCATCGCCATCGACGAAGGCTACAAGCGTGCGCTGAAGGCCATCCTGGACGCCAATATCACCACCATCATCGCGGCCATCGTCCTGTACCAGTTCGGCACCGGACCGATCAGAGGCTTTGCCGTAACCCTATCCCTGGGTATTTTGGCCTCCATGTTCACCGCGATTTTCGTCTCGCGGATCTTCTTCGACTTCTGGCTGAAATGGCGCAAGCCCGGCACGCCGTTGAGCATATAAGGAACAGGTGACAGCATGGGACTGCAAATCATTCGTCCGGACACCCGGATCAACTTCTTGAAAATGCGGTATGGGGCCTTCCTCATATCCGGATTGCTGATTCTGGCCGGCCTCCTTTCCCTGGTCGTCAAGGGCGGGCCCCAACTGGGCATCGATTTTTCCGGCGGCATGATCATCCAGATCAAGTTCGACCAACCGGTGGAGTTGAGCCGCGTCCAGCAGGCCCTCCAAGGTGCCGACCTCCCCGGTCTCGGGGTCCAGCGCTTCGGCACGGCCCAGGACAATGAATTCCTCGTGCGGACCTCGTCCTCGGATCTTGTTTCCGACGAGGTCCGCCGGGATATCCAAAACAATCTGGATCAGAATTTGGCTGGCATCGGATTCGATATCCAGCGCCTGGAAATGGTCGGCCCACGAGTTGGCGCTGATCTCCGCGCCCAGGCCATGGAAGCGCTCTTCTACGCCATTTTGCTGATCGCGATCTACATCTCAGGCAGATTCGAACAACGCTGGTTCCCGGCCGTGATCATGGCCGCCGGCCTGACCGGGGGTATCGCGGCCTTGCGCTGGCTTGGCCTGCCCATGGAACTGCTGGTGGTGGCCGCGCTGCTGATCACCATCGGCCTTTGCTGGAAGCTCAAACTCTCCTACGCCCTGGGGGCCGTGGTCGCACTGGTCCACGACGTGTTCATCACCCTGGGAATGTTTTCCCTGCTGAACAAGGATTTGGATCTGGCCATCATTGCCGCCTTTTTGACCATCATCGGCTATTCCCTCAACGATACGATCATCGTCTATGACCGCATCCGGGAGAATATCCGAGACAAGGTGGACATGACCCTGCCCAAGGTGATCAACCTGAGCATCAACCAGACTCTGAGCAGAACCATCCTCACCTCCGGAACCACCCTGATGGTCGTGCTTTGCCTAGTCTTGCTGGGTGGCGGCGTGATCCACGACTTCGCCCTGGCCCTGCTCATCGGCATCGGTGTCGGGACCTTCTCCTCCATCTTCATCGCCAGCCCGATCCTGCTGGGCCTGTCCAAGATCGCGGATGTGGACCTGGAGGCCGAGGCCGGTCGGGAGGCGGATACCGTCGCCGTATAAACCACCGTAAGCATTGCACAGGCTTTCTCTTTATCGTTGAACGGCCCGGCGGATATCCGCCGGGCCGTTTTTTTTTTCGGCAAACAAAATCGCTCGAACTATGCACGAAATCCCGCCACCCTTTCTCATTAGCAATTGACCATGGCTGATCAGGACTTATTACTGACCGGAAGAAGACCTCCGCCACCCTTCAAAAAAGGATGCAGCCATGCTCAAACATACCCCGGAAATCAGCGCCCGCCTTTCCGGTGCGGTTTATGGATTCCTTATCGCCGACGCCCTGTCCATGCCGGTGCACTGGTATTATGATCGACTTTCCCTGCACAAGGATTACGGTCTGGTCCGGGACTACCAGCAGCCCCGGAATCCCCATCCGGACAGCATCCTCTGGCGCTCCCGCTACCGCCCGGCCGGTCCGGAGGCGGACATCCTGCACAATCAAGCCATGTTTTGGGGCGAACGGGGCGTACACTACCATCAATTTTTGCAGGCCGGTGAAAACACCCTGAACATCAAGCTGAGCCGGTTGCTCATGGACCACCTCCTGGAGTCCGAGGACTACGACCCTGACCGCTATCTCGCCAAATATGTCGCGTTCATGACCACCCCCGGCAAACATCACGATACCTACATTGAGGAATGTCACAGGGAGTTCTTCAAGGCCTGGGTCGTGCGCAAGAAAGGCATGGCGGCAACCGCACCGGAAGAGAAACACATCGGCGGACTGTGCCTGCCGATCCCGATCCTGCTTTTCTTCCACGACCAACCGAACAGAAGCCTCCTGCTCGGCCAACGCCACCTGGAACTGACCCACCCCGGCCGGCTCATGAGCGATGCCTTCACAGCTTTCAGCCTGACCCTGCAATCCGTTCTGGACGGCATGGACATCCGCCAAGCTCTGGAACAGGAACTTTCCGGAAAGCCGGGCTTTTTCACCGACCATCCCTTTGAGGACCTGGCGGATCGCGACGATGTGGACGTGGCGCTCAACGTCTTCAGCACGGCCTGTTACGTCCAGCAAGCCCTTCCGCTGGCATTTTATCTGGCTTGGAAATATCAGGACGATCCGGAGCAGGCCCTGATCGTGAACACCAACCTTGGCGGTGACAACTGCCACCGGGGCGCGGTGCTCGGGGCCCTGTTAGGGGCCATGCATGGAGAACGGGCCTGGCCAGAGCGTTGGCTTGACGGCTTACTGGTCCCCCCGACTCGATTCATGACCTACCTGACCGACGACGCCCGAATCCTCGCCTAGCAGCCAAAGTCGCGCGCCCAACATCGCTGGAACCAACGGGGGCTGAAGCCGCGCACGGCTCCAGCCCCCGTTTTTATGAAGACCGTTTTAAGCGACCCTGCTCACGTAAACGATCTTCTTATCCAGCCAAAGTGGGTCCCTTTTCAGGGGAGAGTGTGAGTCTGGGGCGTGCGGAGCGCTTCAGTGCAGCTACTTGGCTGCTTTTGAGCAACTTCCGACAAATTAATGCAACCCCCTTGATGCCGCATCCTTTTTTCGGCACAACGAGGCCTTTGCATTCCGGACCGGAACGCTCCAGCGACCGGGAACGCGGAAAAATGAGCATCGAGCGGAGGTTCATCATGGATTTGTGGCAGGAACAGATGCGAAATCACGTCAACACGCTGGATAAACTTAAGACCTACATCAACGTCACGGATCGGGAAGAACGGGCCATCACGGAAATGCCGACCCGTTGGGGAACAACCCCCTACTTCGCCGCGCTGATGGACCGGGACGACCCCGACTGTCCGATTCGCAGACAGGTGGTGCCCAGCATCCAGGAGCGAGAGAACACCTACGGCGTACCCAATTATTTGATCTGGAAGGAAAACAGGGACACCTCGGAAGTTCGGCCGGACTGCATCGCCAGACAATACGTGGATCGGGTTGCCTTCACCGTTTCCGATGCCTGCGCCATCTACTGCCGGCACTGTTTCCGCAAGGAACTGGTCGTGGACAGGGACCTGCAACTGCGCTTCGACGTCGAGGAGGGGTTAACGTGGATTCGGGAACACCCGGAAGTGCGGGACGTGTTGATCACCGGGGGTGATCCCTTCCTGTTTTCAGACGAGAAACTGGACTACCTGATCCGCAAGCTACGCGAAATGCCGCACTTGCAGATGATCCGCTTCGGAACGCGGACCCCCATCGTCCTGCCGCAACGGGTCACCGAAGGGCTGAAAAAGGTCCTTGCCGGACGCCATCGGGTGCCCATCTGGATCAACACCCAGTGCAATCATCCCAAGGAAATCACCGAACAAACCGCCCAGGCCGTTTACGACCTGCTGACCTGCGGGGTGAACGTCGGCAACCAGGCGGTGCTACTCAAGGGCATCAACGACGATCCGGCCACCTTTCGTGAGCTGCACCAGAAGCTGCTCACCGTGCGCATCCGGCCCTACTACGTCTTCTATTGCGAACCCGCGCCGGGCATCGACCACTTCCGAACCCCGGTGGAAAAAGGCGCGGAGCTGATCCGGGACGCCATTCGAGGCCACACCACCGGCCTGGCCCAGCCCATGTACGTCATCGCCACGAACATCGGCAAAATCCCGCTGATGCCCGACTACTACATTCAGGGCAAGGACGAAAAGGAATACACCCTGCGCAACTACCAGGGCAAAACCACCCAGTGGCCGAACATCCCGGAATAGCCGTCATGCGGTCCGGACCGGAGCACCGGCCCGGACCGCGTCTCGCTTCCATGTTCCCCTCGCGGGCCCCCGTTTTTTTCCCCTCGGGGCTCCCTCTATCACCTAACAGCTTAAATAATTTCCCAATTCACGGGGCGTAACGTGGGTGCGGTGCTCTTCCCAACTGGCGATCTTCAAGCACAGATAGTGGTTGTAGATGCTCTCGCCCAGAAGGTTGCGCAGGAATTCGCTGCGCTCCGCCTCCACCAAGGCCTCATACATGCTCCGGGGCAGGAAGCGTTCGTCCCAAACCCGACAATCGAAAAGACTGCGATAGACACTGCCCATGTCCGGCGGTCCGCACTCTTCTCCTTCCCGGAGCCCCTGAAGCCCCATTTCGATCAAAGCCGCCATCTGAAGGTACACGTTGCCGGACGGATCCGGGCTGCGTAGCTCCAGCCGGGTGCTTTCCGGGCTGACGCAGTAGGGCAGACGGACCATGGAGCTCCGGTTCTTGATCCCCCAACCCACCACCATGGGCGCTTCCCGCTCCGCCACATAGGCCTTGTAGGAATTGTACGTGGAGGCCATGATGATGGATGTCTGGCGGGCGTACTTCAGAATTCCGGCGATGAATTGCCGAGCTTGGCTGCTCAGCCGGTGCTCGCTTTGGGCGTCGTGGAACAGGTTTTCTCCTTCCTGATTCCACATGGAGATATGCAGGTGAAAGGCGTTGCGGTTCTGGCCGTCAAAGGGCTTGGGCATCAGGGTCATATGCATGCCCTGTTCCGCGGCCACCCGCTCCGCGACGTAGTTGAAAAGCAGGGTTCTGTCCGCGGCGGACAAGGCGTCCGTGTGCTCCAGATTGATTTCGTGCTGGGATGCCGTGACCTCGTGATGGGTTTTTTCGTGGCGGATGCCGCAGCGCTTGAGGGTGCGGATGATCTGGTTGCGCACGAACCCGCCCTTGTCATGGGGGTCGGAGTGAAAATAGCCTGCCTTGTCCGAATGGATGTTTTTAGTGAAGTCATCGCTTTTGAGGAGAAAAAACTCGTATTCCGGAGCCACCTGAAAGCGGACGCCGAATTCCTCCATGGCCCGCTCCAGGGTCCGTTCCAGAACAGCCCGCGGGTCGGACAGAGACCGCCCGCCCATCAGGTTTGAAATCTTGGCGATACAGAAACCGATCCGTTCACTGTTGAACTCCAGCACGCGGTAGCTCTCCGGAACGGGAAGCAACAGCCGGTCGCTGTCGTCCACCGTGGTGATCCCGGCAATGGAACTGCCGTCAAACCCCACTCCTTTTTCCACGATCTGGTCCATAAACTCCGGGTTGATGGTCAAGGCCCGAAGCCGTCCATTCAGGTCCGTGAAAAAAATCTTGATGAACTCCACATCCTCGTCCTTCCATGCCTCGGTCGCAGCCGTTTTCCCGACCGGATACAAAACCGTGTCCGAATCAATATTCGCTTCACCTTCCTGCCGCACGCCGCCCTCCTTGATCTCGGGTTGCCGATGACATAACGGAGTAACCATTTCTCCGTGTCCTTTGATGCCTCCCAGACCTAGTGGAAAAAACTCAGTTTCTCAACAACCCGATACAAACACATGCTCCACGTCCTGACCCGCACCCAGACCCTGCCGCTTTCCCTTGATCACGCCTGGGCCTTCTTTTCCAACCCGGCCAATCTCTGTCGAATCACCCCGGCCTGGCTGGGCTTTTGCCTGACCTGTCCGCCTCCAGCGACCATGTACGCCGGTCAAATTCTGACCTACTCCATCCGCCCTTTGCCCGGCCTTCATATGCGCTGGGTCACGGAAATCACCCATGTCCGCAAACCCCGCTTCTTCGTGGACGAACAGCGCATGGGGCCCTACAGGTTCTGGCACCACCAGCACCTGTTCCGGGAAACCCTCCAAGGCGTGGAGATGTCCGACATCGTCCATTACTCCTTGCCCCTGGGGCCACTGGGGGACATGGTTCATGCGCTCTGGGCGCGAGGCAGGCTGAACGCGATTTTTGACTTTCGCCAAAAACACCTGGCTGATCTTTTCCGTCCCGAAATCGAGTCCCCGGAGTCCTGAATGGAATGGCAATTCGTGGAGAACGGGCCCGCCCTGCTGGCTGCGGCTTTTTTTCTGTACTGGCTGGCGGTGCTGGTGGTCCTGGTCAACGACCAGCGAGACCCGACTAAAACCCTGGCTTGGCTGGTGCTGCTCTCCTTTCTGCCGCTTTTTGGCCTTGCTCTGTACTATTTTTTCGGCCGCAACTGGCGCAAGATTGCTGAACAGCGAGGACTGCATGAACGGCACAGGGCCATGGCCGACCCGACCATGCGCGCAGTGTACGACCGGTACGCTGACATGGCCGACGCTGGGCGAAATTGGGCCGAGGAGCGAGGCTATACGAGGTTGGTCCAGCTCATCGAGCGCACCGAGTCCACCCCGCCCCTGCCAGCCTGCGACGTGCGCATCCTACCCAGCGGCGCGGAGAAGTTCGCGCTCCTGAAGGAAGACCTGGCCCAGGCCAGAGAGACCATCAACATCCAGTACTTCATCTGGGAGCGGGACCGACTGACCGCTGAACTGTGCGCCATCCTTATGGAACGTTTGCGGTCCGGAGTGGAAGTGCGGATGCTCAACGACTTCATCGGCAACCTGCCCTACCGCAAGACCGAACTGAACCGGTTGGCCGCCGCGGGCGCCAAGGTCCGTTTCGACGTCAGACAACTCAACAGAGCCAACTACCGCAACCACCGCAAGATCGTGGTCATCGACGGGGTGCGCGGATACACCGGCGGGATCAACGTGGGCCAGGAGTACATCGACGGCGGAAGGCGCTTTCCGTCCTGGCGGGACACCCATGTCCGGTTTTGCGGTCCGGCGGTGGCCGAACTGCAGAAGCTCTTCGCCCTGCGCTGGTCCGAGACCAGCCGGGAAAATTTATTTTCTCCGCGCTTCTTCCCGGAGTCGTACCCCATGCCCGAAAGCTGCGTTCCGGTTCAGGTCACGGCCACCAGCGTGGAGGACAAATGGCAAACCGCCCGTCGGGCCCACGTGCTGGCCATGGGCCACGCCCGCAAGCGCATCTGGATCCAGTCGCCCTATTTCGTGCCGGATGAACAGATCTACGAAACCATGGTCAACGCGGCCCTGGCCGGGGTGGACGTCCGCCTGATGATGACCGGCCTGCCGGACAAGCGCACCGCCTGGTACGCGGCCCAGACCTATTTCGGTCCGCTCCTGGAGGCCGGCGGCCGGATCTATTACTACATGCAGGGCTTCCTGCACGCCAAAACCATGACCATCGACGGCAACCTGCTCTGCATCGGGACCATGAACATCGACATGCGCAGCCTGGAGCTGCATAAGGAATTGATGGTCTGGTTCCTGAACGATGACCTGGCCCGGCGCCACGACGCCATATTCGAGCAGGATCTGGAGTCCTGCGAGGAATACACCCCGGCCCGACTGCGCTCCCTCTCCAAACTCGCCGCGTTCCGCAACTCGGCCATGCGCCTGGCCTCCAATCTGCTTTGACGTTCCGCCCCGGATCAATACGCCGGGGCGGAACGCTGGTCCGTTCATCATCTCCCTTTACATCGATATACCTCCCGCACCGTCTTCTGGATCGTTTTCCAGCGCCTCTTTTCCTGAATCCTCAGCAGAACGTCCTGCTCTCGCTGATGAAACCTGATTTCCTTGCATTGGCGCAGCCAGCTCTCGTATCGCTCCATCTCCAGCAAGCCCTCCGCGAGAGCATCCTGCACGGCGCAGTCCGGCTCGCCATTATGCGAGCAATCCCGGAAACGGCATGAAGCCGCCAACTCGTCGATATCCCCGAAGGATCGGTCCAGGGATTTCTCATCGGCCAGAAGTTGAATCTCCCGCAGGCCGGGCGTGTCGATGAGAATCGCACCGGTCGGAAGGATCATAAGTTGCCTGTGCGTGGTCGTGTGCCGCCCCCTGCCGTCCGCCTCGCGCACGACCGAGGTCGTCCGGGCTTTCCGGCCGATAAGGGCGTTGATGATCGACGATTTACCCACTCCGGAAGAGCCCAACAACACGCCGGTCCGCCCAGGACCAAGGAGCGCAAGCGAGTCACGCAAACCATCTCCCGTGGCGGCGCTGACCAAATATACGGCAACACCCGGTGCAACGGCTTCGGCCTGGAGTCGGGCCTTTTCCGGCTGAGCGTGAAGATCCGCCTTGTTCAGAAGAATGACCGGGTCGGCCCCGGACTCCCAGGCCAGGGTCAAATACCGTTCGATGCGTCGAGGCTTGAATTCCCGGTCCAGCCCGCTGACCAGAAAAGCGATGTCCGCGTTGGCCGCGACCACCTGCCCCTGGCTTTGGCCGCCGGCCACGCGCCGGATAAAGGCCGACCTCCTGGGCAGGATTTCGTGGATCATGCCGCAGGAGAAGGCATCTCCCGGTTCCGCGACCACCCAATCGCCCACGGCCGGATAGTCGGTCCGGGCCGAGGTTCGATGCCTGAATTTTCCGCTCACTTCAGCCTGAAAGTGCCCTTGTTCAGACAAGAGGGCGTACACACCCCGGTCTTCACGGCTGACCCGCGCCGGAACAAGCCCGGGCCGCGACTTGGAAGCAACAGCATCCGCCAAGTTGGAGGTCCAGCCCAAGGAATGGAGGTTCATGGCTCCACCTCCTCGACGCCGGGTATCAGTCGGGGCAATTGGTCCATGGGGAACGGAGGCTTGCCCAAGGGGCGCACGGCCAAGGATAGCAGGGCCATGGGGTTGTCGTCGCCGGCGATGCGGTTCATGCGGATCAACCCGCAGGATTGGCAGCGATGGAGCAAGGCCCAGTCGCCATCATAGCGCACGGCAACGCCGACGGGTTCCATTCGTCCGTGACAACCGCTTCTCCGGTCGCCGGTGCGCAGGTCGACGTGGAGACTCCAGAGGCAGTGGGGGCAATGATTTCGATGCTGGGTGCCGGGAGCATCCCCGGGCACGGTGCGGTTGCAGTGACCGCAAAGAAAGGCGTTGGGAGACGGCAAAGCGCCGCCCCGACCGCGCATGTCGGAACTGGTTCGCATTGGTATTGTCCTGTATTTTGTCGTTGTTTGGATAAGGCGACGCCCCTTCGAACAGCCGGGGAGGCGGATCGAAATGGAGGACGCCTGCACGGGCCAAGGCCCGAACGGTCCAGGGACGGGGGGTGTGACGCGATGGGTCGGACGACCCGAAACGGGCGGGATCAGACGTAAGAAGCCAAGTACCGAAAAGTCGGAACTCGACGCCTACGCAGCCTCTGCCCTTGCGCCACTCTCAACGACAAACACGGACATGCAAAACCTTTGTGGGATGGTGTTGAAAAACAGCTGCGCTCTATTTCATGTGATCAGGAGGTTTGTCAAGGGGGATGATCGATATTTCAATAAGAGCACGACCACCGGCAACCATGCCCCGAATAAAAAAACGGCACGACCTTGGCGATCGCGCCGTTTTACTCCGTATTTCCTTACGTTCGGTCGGAGAAAAGGAATATCTTCATAAGGGCCCGTTGTTGGCCTGAAGTCGGCCTTGCCGAACTGCCACGCGCCGACTCACCGGACAAATCATTTGCCAGCCCCTTGCGGGGCATACGTAATGACGGACAGCACCGCCCCTTGCGGATCCTGAAGAACGCTGAACCGGCCCACGCCGGGGATGTCCGTGGGCGGCAGAAGCACCCGCCCTCCGAGTTCCGGGGCTTTGCGGGCCACGTCGTCCACGTCCGTTACCGTAACGTAGGTCCCCCAATGCGGCGGCATGCCCTCCGGCGCCTGAGGCGGCATGGCCATGATTCCGCCCACTTCCTCGCCTCCAGCCTTGACCACGGTGTAGTCCATGCCTTCCATGTGCATGTCCTCCGTCTCCCAGCCAAGCAAATCCCCATAAAACTTCTTGGCTCCCTCCACGTCGCTGGTCAGCAACTCGCTCCAGCTGAACGCTCCATGGGTCGTAAACCTGTCGCTCATGATTCGCCTCCTCTGTTATAGGATTGTTGAGAATTGAGCTTTGGGGCGAAGACCCAGCCGCGAAAAACTCAATCAACCTCGGGCAAATCAACCGCCTCCGCCAGATATGCGCTGAATAACTCGACTTTCGCGTCCAGTTCATAGCTTTTGCACGTTTCGAGAATCCCGTCCTCGCAGTTGTGACAGGCCACCACGACCATCTTCGCGCCCGTGGCCCGAATGCAGTCGGCCTTGGCCTTGAGGGCGGCGATCTTGGCCTGCTTGTATTCCGGCATCAGGCCCTGACCCCCGCCGTTGCCGCAGCAGTACGTCGCGTTGCCGTGGGGATGCATCTCCCGAAAGTCCGCGGCCACCACGGACATCAAATCCCTGGATTGCTGGAACATGCCGGCGTTTCGGATAAAATTGCAGGAATCCTGGAACGTGACCGGAGCTTCATGAAAACCGGACTTCAGCTTGAGTGTTCCGGCATGCAGGCACTCCGCCCAGACCTTGATCGGCGGCATGGCCTCGAAGGAAAATTTTCTGCCCAACCAGTATGGCGCCTCGAACCCGAGGGCCTTCATGGAGTGCCCTCACTCCGCGGTGATCACCGCCTTGGCCTTGAGTTTTTCGGCCGTGTCCGTCACGTTGGCCGCCAGCCTGGAAGCCTTGGCCACGTCTCCGGCGAAAAGCCCGAGATTGGTGGAATCCCAGGCCTTGGTGGACAGGGTGAAATCGATCCCAGCGGCGTTGTAAAGTTTGAGATAGTTGAAGAGATTTTGCGGATAAAACTTGATGTCCCGCGGATGAAAGGTCAACAGGTATTCCGCGCCCTCCTTGTCCATGGGCGCCTGGGCCGAAGGCATTTCCTCCTGAAGCTCCTCCAGTTGCCACTCCACGGTTTCCAGAAAATCTTCCTCGGTCACTCCGAGGTTGTTGCCGAACTCCAAGGCGTTCTCCAAGCCCTTGGCCAGACCGGGCGGAGTCAATCCCATGGCCACGGCCACGCCCCGGGCCGCGTGGACCAGGGAGGCGATGCCGATGCCGTGGGGGCAGAACATGGTGCAGCGCTGGCACATGGTGCAGGTGCCGTAGCAGACGTCGCGCAACGTTTCGAGCACCGCGGCGTCCACCCGCCCGCGTTTTTTGTACAGATTCACCAAAGGTTTGATCCGGTAGGCCGGAACATGCTCCGGCTTGGGATTGGATGCGTAGTAATGGCACCCCTCCGCGCACATTCCGCACCGGGAACAAATGGACAGCCACATTTCCAGCCGTGCTCCGGCCTTGTCGGCCAGGACGCGGGAAAGGGCCCGAGAATCAATGCTCATGGATTGCTCCTCATGCAGATGACGGTCACCATGCCCCCACCCGACGTTTGCCGAAATCGCTGCCCGTGGCCGCGCGAGAAACAAAAAAGAGCGCCATGTGCGAAAGCTTGGTGAACGGAATAAGCATCAGGAGAGTGTTGGCGCTGAGCACATGCAGAGTCAGCATCAGCGGATAATCGCCCCACTGCCGATGCGCGGCCAGCCCGGTGGCCAGAGGAAGTGCGACCAATAAAAGAATGAGCAGGTCCTTAGATTCCGTCAGCCCTCGCAACGCCGGATGAAACAACCGCTTCACGGCCAAAAACGCCAAGGCGGCCAGGGCAATGATGGTCAATACATCGGCCCAGACATCGGGGATGGTCGGCCAGGACACGCCCCAGCTTTGTTCCAGCATGATCACGTGGGCCGAAAGAAAAAAAACAAGAAGGAACAAAGGGATATGCAGCGCAAACCCGGCTGCCGCGGACCAGGGGCTGCTTTTAACCGTCCGGTTCAACGGCAACAAATAATGCATCAAAGAACCAACGGCCCAGATCGTCCGAAAATCCGAAGGCAGGCCTTTGCTTGCGGCCACGGCCTTGCGACGATAGCGGATCAGGCGATAGACCAGCCCCGCGATAAGTACTGTAAAGGCCAGCCAGACCATCGGCCCCACGGCGAAATTATAAACAACATACATCACGGCTTTCCTCCAACACCGTCGAGAACGCGGCATCCTCTCCGAACCCGGAAAAGGGCGTCCGTTCGGCCGGAGGCAAGTTATCCAAGACCCACCGGGGTGTCCAGTATGCCTGCATGAGCTTTCAATAGAGTATTTCCTGAACGAGGAATGATTTCTTGACTTGCATGGATTGGGAACCTACACCCAAAAACAGTGGCAAGAACAAAGGTCCAAACGATGAGGATTTCCGTAACCAATTCCCGAAAAACGTCGCGACGAATGGGAGATGCATTATGAAACTGTCCGCCCGCTCACGCTATGCCACCCGCATCCTGCTCGACCTGGCCGAGCACAACGAGGACAGGCCGCTGTGCGCGTCCGCTATCTCCGAAAGCACGGACATTTCGGTACCCTTCATCGAACAAATCCTCCGTCCCCTGAAAAAGGCCGGCTATATCAAAAGCGTCCGCGGAGCCTATGGCGGACACATTTTTCTCAAAGACCCTTCCTGTATCACCCTCGGCGACATCGTGCGCACCATGGAAGGCGAAATCAACATCAGCCAGTGTTGCTCGGCCCCGGAGTCCTGCGAACGAAGCGGCGGTTGCCGCACCCGCTTCGCCTGGGGCCATATCTCGCGGACGATCGAACGCGAACTGGACGCCATTACTTTGGCGGACTTGATGTTCAATCCGGAAAAAATCGCCGTTAAGTCAGCGGCCCTTCCCCCACCTCGCATCCACTGTCCAGAGGACGCCCAACCGAACTAACGTCCGCAAAAAGAGCGCACGACCTCACGAAAGCGACCACCAATGCCGACCGGCCTTGGGTAGCAAGGTTCCAAACGGAACCTTGACAGGCTTTCACGTTCGGCCTATGAGCCATCATCTTTTGTCGACATTTTTAATTTATATAAAATTAGTCTAGATTAAATAAGTCACAATTATTCCTCCAAACTCCACTTTCAGTGGCGGAAGAAGGAATTCTTTCATCACTCCAGGCAGGCGACTTTCTTCTCAATCCCAGGAAATCTAAAGAATATCCCCTAAGTACGATGCTTGAAGAACAAGTTTTCACCCGGCGATGCACGTCAATATGCTACAAATTTAATCTAGATTAATTATTATATAAACACAGTATCCCTTTTCACCCACCGGACAACCTGAAGAGACACAACATGCAACTCTCCTCGCGAACACGACATGGCGCACGTCTGCTGATGAATCTGGCCCACTTTGCCCAAAAAGGCCCTCTCCGGGCGGCCCACCTGTCCAACAATATCGGAATCTCCGTCAAATATCTGGAAAAAATAATCAAACCGCTGCGCCAAGCCGGATTGATCAAGGGACTGCGCGGCCCAGGCGGCGGCTACTTCCTCGGTCGCTCCCCTGAAGACATTACCCTGGGTGAAATCGTCCAGGCCTTGGACGGCGGGCCGCACCTGTCTTTTTGTACTGATCCGGACGCATGCTCGCCGTCCGACTTTTGCGGCTCCCCGGCCATTTGGGCCGATCTATCCAGCACGCTTCAAGGCAAACTGAATTCCATCACCTTGGGCGGGATGATGCGCCAGGATTCCATTTTCAAAACCGCGCCGACGACACGACGAGAACCCAAAGCGAACGTACTCCGTCGAGACACGGCCCAAGCAGCCTGAACGACCGCCAAGGCAACCGTCGACACACCGAGACGACAACGCATTCACAAGTCGTTTTTTCGACTTTTTGAACACGGACCGTTCCCTGAACGACCATTGAAAATCATAAACCTTTCAACAGGAGATGCTCGTCATGAAAAAATTGCTCATTCTTGGTTCCGGCTCCGGTGGAACCATGGTTGCCACGAAGATGCGCGAAAAGCTTCCGGAAAAGGAGTGGGAAATCACGGTCATCGACCGCGACTGGGAACACCACTACCAGGCCGGCTGGCTCTTCGTGCCCTTCGGCGTCTACACCCTGGAGGACTGCATCAAGCCCAAGGCCGATTTTATTCCCAAAGGCGTCAAGCTGGTTATGGACTCCATTGAGTCCATCGACCCGGCGAAAAAAGTCGTCACATGCAAGAACGGTAAGTACACCTATGACTGGGTGGTCGTGGGCACGGGGTGTCGCATCTGCCCGGAGGAAGTGGAAGGCATGATGGACGACTGGGGCGGCAACATTCACAACTTCTATACGCCCAACGGTGCCGTGGCGTTGTTCAAGAAGTGGAAGAACATGAAGGAAGGGCGCATCGTCCACCACATCGCGGAAATGCCCATCAAGTGCCCGGTGGCCCCGCTGGAATTCGTCTATCTCGCCGACTGGTTCTTCACCATCAACGGCGTGCGCCAGAACATCGAAATTGAACTGGTCACCCCGCTGACCGGCGCCTTTACCAAGCCCGTGGCCGCCAAGGTTCTGGGCAAGGTTTGCGAGGACAAGAACATCAAGGTCACGCCGAACTTCGTCATCGACAACGTCAACGTGGGCAAGAAGGCCCTGGAATCCGTCTCGGGCGAGGAAGTGCCCTACGATCTGCTGGTGTCCATTCCCCCGAACTTCGGCCAGCAGGTGATCATCGACTCCGGAATGGGCGACGCCATGGGCTACGTGGATACGGACAAACATACCCTGAAGGCCAAGAACTACGAAAACATGTACGTCATCGGCGACGCCACCAACGTCCCCACTTCCAAGGCCGGCAGCGTGGCCCACTACGAGTCCGACATCGTGGTGGACAACCTGATCCGGGAAATCGAAGGCGAAGAGCCTCGACCCGAATTTGACGGCCACTCCACCTGCTTCATCGTCTCCGGGTACGAGCAGGCTTACCTGATCGACTTCAACTACGAGGTCGAGCCGCTTCCGGGCAAGTACCCCTTCCCGGGGATCGGGCCTTTCTCCCTGCTCGGCGAGTCCCATATGAACTACTGGGGCAAGATGATGTTCAAGTGGGTCTATTTCGACATGATGCTCAAAGGCAGCGAACTGCCTCTGGAACCGCAGATGTTCATGGCCGGGAAAATGCGTCACTTGGCCAAAGCCTAACCAGGGAGGTTCATGCAGATGTCCAAAGAAGACCTCATCCTCAAACGCCTCGACGAGATCGAGGCCAAGGTCGCGTTGGTGCACGAACGCGCCGTGGCCGCCCAGAACCTCAGACGGGAACTCCAGCCGGTCATGAACGACGCCTTCAAACTCATGCTCCATGAGCTGGGCGACGTGGAGACCGGATTCCAGTTGGAGGACATGTTCGACCTGCTCAAGACCACGATGCGCAACGTCAAGAACATCACCTACACCGTCAAACAACTGGAAAACGTCATCGACCTCTGGCACACCTCCGAGCCCTTGCTCAAGTCCACGGTCCCCAAGGCCATCGCCTATCTCGACGACCTGGAACAACAAGGCGTTTTCCGCACCTACCAGGCCATGCTCGCCCTGCGTGCCAAGGTGGCCCAGGAGTATGGTCCGGAGGAAATCGAGCAGATGGGCGACGCGTTCGTGTTCCTGATCGGCATGCTCAACAAGCTCAAGGATCCCAAGGTTCGGGAGATGATCGAGAAAGCCTCCGAGGCGTTCACGTCCATGGACCTGAAGGAAGTCGAACCGTGCGGCATGTTCGGCATGATGAAGGCCATGTCCAGCCCGGAAGCCAAACAAGGGCTGGGTGTGATGGTCGAAATGACCAAGACCCTCGGCAAGCTGAAATAGACGTTTCGCGGCCACGGACCAGGATACTGGTCCGTGGCCGCTCTTGCTTCACGACGCACCCGTCACAAAGGAGGACCCCGTGGCCAAGAAAATTCTGATTGTCGACGACGACCCGGAAATTCTGGACTACCTGAGCGAACTGCTTCAGGACAACGGTTACGAGACCGTGACCGCGCACAACGGTTTGGACGGCCTGGAAAAAGTCCGTGCCGAGCAGCCGGCCCTGATCACCCTGGACATGGACATGCCCGAAAAGGGCGGAACCAATTTTTACGCCGGTCTGCGCAAGGACCAGGCCATCCGGGATATCCCGGTCATCGTCGTCAGCGGCGTGGGTCCGCGACCCCCGGTGCTGACCAAGGACGTCCCGACCATCTCCAAGCCCATCGATAACGCCAAGCTGCTCCAGCTTGTCTCTGAGATGACTCAATAACCTCGCTTTGCGCCGCGACCGATCCGCCGGGAGGTGGATCGGCGCGGCCTTTCAGCCCCCCCAGTCCCGTGAGTGCATTACATCTTCCTTCCGCCCCGGCATCCGGGACCTTGTCCGTCCTGATCGTGGACGACGAGCAGGATATCCGCGAAATGCTGGCGATCCTGCTCCAGGAACTCGGATTCACCACCCACCTCGCCGCCGACGGCGTCAAGGCCCTGGAAGCGTTTAACCGCCACCAGCCCGATATCGTGCTCACGGACATCAAGATGCCCGGCAAGGACGGCATCTCCGTGCTCAGGGAAATTAAGTCCACAGCCCCGGAAACCGAGGTGATCATGATTTCCGGGCACGGCGACATGCACTTGGCCATCCAAAGCCTCAAGCACGACGCCGCGGACTTCATCACCAAGCCCATCGACGAGGAGCTGCTGGAAATCGCCCTGGGCAAAGTTTCGGAACGGATTGGCCTGCGGCGCCAGGTGCACGAACATACGAAAAACCTGGAAGCCCTGGTCCGCGAAAAATCCGCGGCCCTGGTGGAAATGGAGCGAAAGCTGGCCGCGACGCAGATCATGGAAGGCATGGGCCGGGCCTTGACCATCCTGGCAGGTGATCCCGCTTCCGGAGATTATTTCCCGGAATTGCCGTTTTATGTCGCCATCCATGACGCAAAATGCCAAGTCGTGACCACCAACCAAGGATATCGCGAGCGCTTCGGCGACCGCTCCGGACTGGCCAGTTGCGGCGTGTACGAACGGTGCGTCGAGTCGGGATGGAAAAGTCCGGTCCGCGAGGCCGCGGAGGCTCGGGCCAGCATCCATCGGCACGAAACCATGGTCGTCTCGGACGGAACCGTGGTGCCGGTGATGGCCCATGTCTCACCGGTCATCGGCACGGCGGGCGAACTGGAGCTGCTGCTGGAAATCGCCGTGGACGTCTCGGAAATGCGTCGACTCCAGGCCGAACTGTCCCGCACCCAACGCAAATTCGAGTATTTCTTCAACATGGTGCCCTGCGCCATCAGCGTCCAGGACCGCGAGCTGCGCGTCGTGGAGGCCAACGCCACCTTTCACCGGGACTTCGGCGACCCTGGAGGCCGGACCTGCCACGAACTGTACAAGTACCGCGATGCTCCCTGCGACGACTGCCCGGTCCTGGCCAGTTTCGCCGACAACGCTCCGCACCAGTACGAAACCGTGGTCACCACCCGCGGCGGCGAGCAGCGTAACATCCTGGTCTGGACCGCGCCTCTGGCCGACGTCGACGGCACGGTGAACCACGTTCTGGAAGTGTCCACGGACATCACCAAGATTCGCCAACTACAGGACCACCTCGCTTCCCTGGGCATCATGCTCGGCTCCATGTCCCACGGCGTCAAAGGTTTGCTCATGGCCATCGACGGCGGGGCCTATCGGGTGGACAAGGGTCTGGAAAAGGGCGACGTGCAACGAATTGCCGCGGGCTGGAAAACTGTTCGCCACCGGCTGGACCACATGCGCCGGACCGTGATGGACATTTTGTATTACTCCAAGTCCCGTGAACCCAACCTCGTCCCGCACTCCCTGCACGGCGTGGCCGAACATTTGGCTGAAACCGTTTCCGCCAAGGCGAGCAAGTCCGGAATCCTCTTTCAAACAGATTTTTCTCAAGCGGGCGGACAAATCCTGATCGATGACGTCGCCTTCTACTCAGCCATGGCCAATATTCTGGAAAACGCCGTGGACGCCTGCCTGTTCAACCGCGACGCCGCGGAACATCGAATTGATTTTCACGTCGCCCAAGCCGACGGACACGCCGTATTCACCATCCGGGACAACGGCATCGGCATGGACAGGGAGACCATGGACAACATGTTCACCCTGTTCTTCTCCTCCAAGGGCGCCCTGGGCACGGGGATCGGCATGTTCGTCTCCCATGAGATCATCACCGGGCATAGTGGAACCATCACCGTGGACTCCGCGCCCGGAAAGGGAACCACGTTCCGGATCACGCTTCCCCAGGCTGCCCCCTCGGTTTCCGGGGACGAGCCGACCAGCAACCATGCCCCATCCCTCTCCTGATCGCCCCTTTCCGTCTTTTTTTCGCTCCCTGACGTTCAAACTCTGCTTGGCCATGGCGCTTGGAATGGCGGCGCTCATGGCCGCCTACTTTCTTTTGGCGCTCGCTCAGGCCGATCCGAAGGTTCGCTGGACGATCGCCACCCAGGAACTGCTCCAGGTCCTGCCAATATCCCTGCTGATCCTGACCGGCTTCGGCTTCCTGGTCGCTCATCGCCTGACCCGGCCGCTGCATGAATTACAAGAGGCATTGACGTCCAAGTCACGGGGAACAGCCTGGGCAGGTCTGGACGAAA